>CALDHQ010000299.1 GCA_937894055.1 uncultured Polymorphobacter sp. | reverse complement strand
GTGGTGTCGCCAGGTTTCTCGATGGCCAACTTCGTCAAGGGCGGCTGGGCCGGGCAGGACACGTTCGGCATCGCTTCGATCCCGGCGGGGTTGCTGCTCGGTGTGTTGTGGCAGCAGTTTGGATCGCAGCCCGCGTATGCGTTTGCGGCAGTCGCCGGTTTCGTCGCCGGGTAGGCGCAAGCCTCCGGCCAAGGGGCTCGCCGCATGCGCCAAAGCCGGCTCCACCCGCGCGACACCCGCGTCGTCCAGCAGCTCGTAGTCGACGCCGCATGCCTGCAGCACTTCGATGTCCAACTTCGCGGCGGCGACTTGCGCGGCCGTGCGAAAGAGTTGCAGCGTACCGCCGGTGCGGTAGCCGATGAGCTGGCTCATCGCCAGCGTCTCATACACCACGCCCTGGCCCGCGAAGGCAGCATCGCCATGCAGCGTGATGCCCATGACGCTGTGCCGCGTCTTGGTATCCCCCGCCATGTCCTGCCGCGCCCGCACCTTGCCGATGACGACGGGGTCCACGGCCTCAAGGTGCGAAGGGTTCGGCTGGAGCGAGAGGTGCACCATCCGCCCGGCGATCTCGACATCGGTCGAGGTGCCGAGATGGTATTTGACGTCGCCCGAGCCGCCGATATCGTCGGGGTTGGCCGAGCCGCCGGCGAATTCGTGGAAGATGACGCGGAACGGCTTCTGCATGACGTTGCCGAGCATGTTGAGCCGGCCGCGGTGCGGCATGCCGAAGACGATTTCGTTGATGCCGAGGCTGCCGCCGACCTTGATGATCGACTCCATCGCCGGGATCATCGATTCACCGCCATCGAGCCCGAAGCGCTTGGTGCCGACGTATTTGCGGCCCAGGAACTTTTCGAACTGCTCGGCTTCGACGATCTTGGTCAGAATGGCCTTTTTGCCGTTCTGGGTGAACTGGATTTCCTTGTTGCGACCTTCAAGCTTGTCCTGGAGAAAGCGGCGCTCCTCGACGTCGTTGATGTGCATGTATTCGACGCCGACGTTGCCGCAGTAGTTGGCGCGCAGGATGCTGACGAGGTCCTTGACGGTGGCATATTCAAGCCCCAGCGGCCCGCCGATGAAGACCTGGCGGTTCTGGTCGGCTTCGGTGACGAAGCCGTGATATTCGGGCGTTAAATCGGCGGGCAGCTCGCGCTTGGTCAGCCCGAGCGGATCGAGGTTCGCAGCAAGGTGCCCGCGCACGCGGTAGGTGCGGATCAGCATCAGCGCGTTGATCGAATCCTGCGCGGCACGGCGCACCGCATCGGCATCGGGCGCGGCCGCCGGCGCAGCTTTCGCGGCCTTGGGCGGCAGTGCAATGCCCGCGGCATCGAGCGCGCTGGTCAGCGCATCGGCGGGTACCGGCGGCCAGTCGCGACGCGCCCAACTCGGGCCGGCAACATCGTCGGCTTGGGGCAACAGGCCTTCAAAATCCATCGCTCGGTCTTCCTGCAACACTCGCACGCAATCAGCTTGTGTATTAACCATGTGGCGCGCAGCGGTCTACCCGCGCCTTGTTGCATGGCTGCTATGTTTAACGACCGGAACGCCGGTAAGGATGCAGCCCCGGCGCTATTCGCGGTAATTGAGTTCGAGCAGCACGCCATTGGGTTCATGCACGAACAGCTGGCGCAGGCCAATCGGCGCAATGTCGCGGGTGCGGTACGCCAGCCCGAGCCGGGCCAGCCGCGCCAGCATCGCGTCATAGCCGTCACATTCGAACGCGACATGGTGCAGCGCGCCGGTGTCGGGGCGCAGCGGCCGGTCGGCGTCTTCGGCAAAGGTCGCGCCGGGCCGGGTGATGTGGACGACCGGCCGGTCGGCGTGGTCGAACATCCACGTCACTTCCGCCATGTCCATGCCCGGAAATGGCGGCTTTGCGCTGAGTTCGAGGACGTCGGTGAAAAAGCGGGCGGTCTCGGCGACGGCAGTCGTCTGGATGTTGACGTGGTCGAGTGTCTTGACCGTCACCATCGCCGAGGCTCCCCAATTAGCCGTTGAGCAATGCCAGCAGCGTCGTGCCGAGCTCGCTGGGCGAATCCGACACGCGGATGCCGGCGCGCTTCATCGCGTCGATCTTGTCCTCGGCGCCGCCCTTGCCACCGGCGACGATCGCGCCGGCATGGCCCATGCGGCGACCCGGGGGTGCGGTGCGGCCGGCGATGAAACCGACGGTCGGCTTCTTGACCTTGTTGAGGCGCAGGAAGTCGGCAGCTTCTTCTTCGGCCGCGCCACCGATTTCACCGATCATGATGATCGACTTGGTTTCGGGGTCGGCGAGGTAGAGTTCGAGCATGTCGATGAAGTTGGTGCCGTTGACCGGATCGCCGCCGATGCCGACCGCCGAGGTCTGGCCGAGGCCGACCGCAGTGGTCTGGTGGACGGCTTCATAGGTCAGCGTGCCCGAACGCGACACGACGCCGACCGAGCCCTTCATGAAGATGTTGCCGGGCATGATGCCGATCTTGCATTCGTTCGGGGTCAGCACGCCGGGGCAGTTCGGGCCGATGAGGCGCGACTTCGAACCCGAAAGCGCGCGCTTGACCTTGACCATGTCGAGCACCGGAATGCCTTCGGTGATGCAGACGATCAGCGGGATTTCGGCAGCGATGGCCTCCAGAATGGCGTCCGCGGCGAACGGCGGCGGCACATAGACCACCGACGCATCGGCGCCGGTGCGGTCCTTGGCTTCAAGCACGGTGTCGAACACCGGCAGGCCGATGTGCTGCGTGCCACCCTTGCCGGGTGCGACGCCGCCGACCATCTTGGTGCCATAGGCGATGGCGGCTTCGGAATGGAAGGTGCCCTGCTTGCCGGTGAAGCCCTGGCAGATGACCTTGGTGTTCTTGTTGACGAGAATGCTCATGGGTCAGGCTGCCTTCTTCACTTCGGCGACGATCTTGGCCGCCGCATCTCCGAGATTGTCGCCGCTGATGATCGGCAGACCGCTGTCGGCGAGGATCTTCTTGCCGAGTTCGACGTTGGTGCCTTCAAGTCGCACGACCAGCGGCACCGAAAGGTTCACTTCCTTCGCCGCGGCGATGATGCCTTCGGCGATGATGTCGCAGCGCATGATGCCGCCGAAGATGTTGACCAGAATGCCCTTCACCGCCGGATCCTTGAGGATCAGCTTGAAGGCGTTGGTGACCTTTTCCTTGTCGGCGCCACCGCCGACATCGAGGAAGTTCGCCGGCTCGGCGCCGTTCAATTTGATGATGTCCATCGTCGCCATCGCGAGGCCGGCGCCGTTGACGAGGCAGCCGATGTTGCCGTCGAGCTTGATGAACGCCAGGTCGTACTTCGACGCTTCGACTTCGGCGGGGTCTTCTTCGGTCAGGTCGCGCAGCGCGACGAGATCGGGGTGGCGGTACAGCGCGTTGCTGTCGAAACCGACCTTGGCGTCGAGCACCAGCAGCTTGCCGTCCTTGGTGGTGGCGAGCGGGTTGATTTCGATCTGCGAGGCGTCGGTGGCGACGAATGCGTTGTAGATCTGCTCGACGACCGACAGGCACTGCTTGTACAGGTCGCCGGTCAGGCCGAGCGCGAAGGCGACCGAGCGGCCATGGTGCGGCTGGATGCCGGCGGCGGGGTCGACGATGAAGGTGTGGATGCGTTCGGGCGTGTCATGCGCGACGGTTTCGATGTCCATGCCGCCTTCGGTCGAGGCGACCAGTGCGATGCGGCCCGACCCACGGTCGACGAGCAGCGCGAGGTAGAATTCCTTTTCGATGTCGGCGCCGTCGGTGATGTACAGGCGGTTGACCTGCTTGCCGTGCTCGCCGGTCTGGATCGTCACCAGCGTGTTGCCGAGCATGTCCTTGGCGTGGGCACGGACTTCATCAAGCGAGAAGGCGAGGCGAACACCGCCCTTGGCATCGGCGGGCAGTTCCTTGAACTTGCCCTTGCCGCGGCCGCCGGCGTGGATCTGCGACTTGACCACCCACAACGGCCCGGGCAGCTTGCCCGCCGCGGCGACGGCTTCGTCAACGGTGAACGCGGCATGCCCCGCGGGGATCGGCACGCCGAACTTGGCGAGCAATTCCTTGGCTTGGTATTCGTGGATGTTCATGGGAACCCTTTCAAATGCTCGAATCGATCCTAGGTAGCCCTGCGATACTCACCGCCGAAAGTCACATTCATACCGTAGATGCCAACGAAGTTTTCTTCAGTAACAAACATTGTGTCATCACTAAGTTCAATATGAATTGAATGCTGCGGATCATCCATAAAGCTATGGTCAAACTGGTGAAATATTTTGCCACTCTCAACAACGCCAATGAATTCCAACTCCCCCATATTGGGGCCAAACTCACGATCCATGCCCCACAATGCAGAACCACTTACAGCATACCGAGGATACCCCTCAATATTATCAGGCATTGGAGTTAACGTCATAACGGCGCTGTCGCTAGGTCCCACACGCACGTAATTTCCTGCGTAAGGATCACGTGGTGGTACTGTGATAAAGCCGAAATGTCCGTCAATTGTAAATGACTTTCCAACTGCCACATACAATTCAGATTGAAATGCCTTCAATTCGCCGATTGTGAAGCCTTTTCGTTGGCTCGTCTTACTGTCGTACTCGTCGTGGTGATGAAAACATAGAAATGCCAAATTTTCTTCGGAGTCGTTTAAATTGTTATGATCCAAATGGGCAATCTGACCGGATTTCAACTTGGTATCTCGATCAAGGCCAAAACAAACGCAACAACGTCGACGCGACCGAATTAATACATTGTCTTGTGTGCTTGCAGGTATCTTCTTTCTTGCCATTTGAGATGAAAACCCAGAGTTGTTAGTTAGTTGAGCGACGGATCAATCGCCTTGCACGCGACCAGCAGCTCGCGCACCGCGTCGCACGACTTCTGGAAGCCGGCCTTCGCCTTGGCATCGAGCGGGATTTCGACGATGCGCTCGACGCCGCCGGCACCGATGACGATCGGCACGCCGACATACAGGTCATCGACGCCGTACTGGCCCGACAGATGGGCTGCGCACGGCAGCACGCGCTTGAAATCCTTGAGGTACGATTCGGCCATCGCGATGCCGCTGGTGGCGGGCGCGTAGAACGCCGAGCCGGTCTTGAGCAGGCCGACGATCTCGCCGCCGCCCGAAGCGGTACGCGCGACGATGGCGTCGATCTTTTCCTGCGTGCTCCAGCCCATCTTGATGAGGTCGGGGATCGGGATACCGGCGACGGTCGAATATTCGACAACCGGCACCATCGTGTCGCCGTGGCCGCCGAGCACGAACGCGGTGACGTCCTTGACCGAGACCTGGAACTCTTCAGCGAGGAAGTGGCGGAAGCGCGCCGAATCGAGCACGCCGGCCATGCCGCAGATCATGTGGTGCGGCACGCCTGAAAACTCGCGCAGCGCCCAGACCATCGCATCGAGCGGGTTGGTGATGCAGATGACAAAGGCGTTCGGCGCGTGCGCCTTGATGCCTTCGCCGACGGCCTTCATGACCTTGAGGTTGATACCGAGCAGGTCGTCGCGGCTCATGCCGGGCTTGCGCGGCACACCGGCGGTGACGATGCAGACGTCGGCGCCGGCGATGTCGGCGTAATCGTTGGTGCCCTTGAGATTGACGTCAAAGCCTTCGACGGGGCCCGACTGCGCCAGATCGAGCGCCTTGCCCTGCGGCGTGCCCTCGGCGATGTCGAACAGCACGACGTCGCCCAGTTCCTTCGCCGCGGCGAGATGCGCCAGCGTGCCACCGATCATGCCAGCGCCGATAAGCGCAATTTTGTTGCGTGCCATGGGGGTCTCTCTTGGGTCTAGAGTTGGATTGCGCCGTTCGGATAGACCGGTTGACGCGCACGTGCAACCGGCAGAAAACGGCCATGGGCGTAATGACAGCGATAGCTGCAACCATCCTGGCCGCGACGCGCCCGATTGGGGGAATTCGCCATGACCGATTATCCTGTGGGCCGCGGCCGCCTCGTCTGGGTCGCCATCGTGGCCGGCTTGATGACGCTAGCCATCGCCAGCCTGTTTCCGGCGCGGTCGTTCGTTTACTGCGAGGGTGTCGGCAATCCGCTGCCCAATGCGGCGCTCAGCGCGTTCCAGCTGGCGCGCACCCCCGAACAACTGGCGGTGGCGCTCGGCTGCCCGGCGCGCATCGTGATGCTCAACGACATGAACATCCTCGATCTGGCGGCGTTCATCCCGGCCTATGGCGCATTCCTGCTGTTCGGCGCGGCGGTGCTGGCGCACGGGCGGTTGCGGACACTGGCGTTCGTGCTGATCGGCGCCGGCGTCGTCGCCGACATTGTCGAAACCGCGACGCAGTTGTGGATCGGGGCGCGCTGGCCCGACCTGTCGCCGGCAATGCTGCCGCTGCTCGCGGCGGGCAGCACGAGCAAATTCGCCGGCCTCGGGCTGGGCGGTGCCGTAATCGGGCTGGCGCTGCTACGGCGGCGCGGCTTCATCGACAAGCTGCTCGGCATTATCGTGCTGGTGACCAGTCTCGGCTCGTTGCTGTTGTTCGCCGGCGTGCCGGGCACCTCATTGGCACTGGGCGTTTCGTGGGTGGCGTTGTTGCTGGCGCTGCTGCTCAGTGCGATTCGGCGGCCGCGACGCTAGCCAAGGTCGGCGGACGCTTGAGGAACATCGGCACGATCGCGAACGCGACAAACAACCACGACAGCACGGTGAAGCAATCGGCATAGGCCATCACCATCGCCTGCTCCATGACCTGATGGCCGATTTCGCGCATCGCCGCCGCTTCGGGGTCGGCGAGGCCCTTTTCGGTCGCCAGCGCGGTCAGCGCCTCGACCTGTGCCTGCACTTCGGGGCGACCGGGGTTGATGCTTTCCGACAGCCGGCCCCAGTGCAGATTGGTGCGCCACAGGATGATGGTGTTGATCATCGCCAGCCCGATGGCGCCGCCGATGTTGCGCATCAGCGTGAACAGCCCGCCGGCATCCTTGATGTATTCCATCGGCAAGGTCGCGAACGAGGTGACGCTGATCGAGGTCAGGCAGGCAATCAGCCCGACGCCGCGCACCACCTGCGGCAGGAACAGCTGCGCGAAGCGCCATTCGTCGGTGATGCCGCGCGTCAGCCAGGTCGATAGCGCCAGCATCAGAAAGCCGAACAGCAGCACGCGGCGCGGGTCGCTGCGCCGCGCCAGCATCCCCATGAACGGTGCAGCAAACAGCATCGACAGTCCGGTCACCCACAAGGTCGCGCCGATCTGGCCGCTCGACAACAGCGCGATGCGCGCCAGAAACACCGGATACAGGTAGACCAGACCGTAAAGTCCGATGCCGACGACCGCGCCGAGCAGCCCGCCAAACAGGAAATTGCTGTTGGCAAATACCTTGAGGTTGACCACCGGCTCGACGACGGTGAGCGAGCGCCAGAAGAAGATGACCGCCGCAACCGTCGCGACCACGAACACCGTGAACACCGTGCTATCGGCAAACCAGTCGCGGCGCGCGCCTTCCTCGAGCACATAGTCGAGCCCGCCGAGGAAGCACGCCATCGCCACGAGCCCGATCAGGTCGATGCGGCGCAGCAGCGGTAGGTTGGGTCGGTCGACATCGACCAGTGCCCAGACGCCGAAGGTGATGATGATGCCGGGGATGATGTTGACGAGGAACAGCCAGTGCCAGGTGGCGATTTCCGAAATCCAGCCGCCGAGCGCCGGGCCGATCGTCGGCGCCATCGTCACGATCAGGCTGACCGCCACCGACACGCCCGACTGGCGACCGCGCCCGAACATCAGGAACATCGCCGAATACATCGTCGGGATCATCGCGCCGCCGACAAAGCCCTGCAGCGACCGATAGACAATCATCTCGTTGATCGACGTCGCGGTCGAACACAGGATCGACGCGATGGTGAAGCCCGCCGACGACAGCACGAACAGCCATTTCGTCGACAGCGCCCGCGCCAGAAACCCCGACAGCGGGATCATCACGACTTCGGAGACGAGGTAGCTGGTCTGCACCCAGCTGATTTCGTCGGCCGATGCCGCCAGCCCGGCCTGGATCTGCGTCAGCGAGGCCGAGACAATCTGGATGTCGAGGATCGCCATGAACATGCCGAACGCCATCAGCAGGAAGCCGATGAGCTGCGGCCATGGCGGCAATCCCGAGGTGGCGTCGGGCGTGACCGGGGCGTCGCCGTCAGCGGTGGCGGCGGCGCTCGCCATCAGCTCGCCGGCTTGCCGCGCACGTCGATTTCAGCCTCGACCGACATGCCCGGCACCAGCCGCAGGCCGGCGGGCAGCGGATCGAGCGCGATCTTGACCGGCACGCGCTGGACGATCTTGGTGAAGTTGCCGGTGGCGTTTTCGGGCGGCAGCATCGAAAACCGCGAGCCGGCGGCGGGCGACACCGACAGCACGCGGCCGGTGACCTGCGCATCGGGGAAGGCATCGACCTTGATGTGCGCCACCTGCCCCGGCACCATCCGGCCGATCTGGGTTTCCTTGAAATTCGCCACGACATAGACCGACGCCAGCGGCACCAGCACCATGACCTGCTGCCCGACGCGGACGAACTGCCCGACGCGCACGGTGCGGTTGCCGATGACGCCGTCGAAAGGCGCGCGCACCACGGTGTTGCCGAGATCGAGCGTTGCCGATTCGAGTGCTGCGGTCGCGCCGGCCTTTGCTGCACGCGCGCCGCCTTCGCCCGACAGCGCCGCGGTGCGGTTGGCACGCGCCGCAGCAACATTGGCCTGCGCCTGCGCCACGGCGGCCTGTCGGCTGGCGGCTTCGGCGACCTTTTGCTCATAGGTGGCGCGCGGCACCCAGCGTTCGGCGAGCAATTTCTCGTAGCGGTTGCGGTCGGCCTCGGCGCGTTCGGCTTCGGCACGCGCCGACGCCAGCGCGGCTTCGGCGGCGGCGATGGTCGCGCCCTGCGCGGCGGCGGTCGAGGTGGCGCTGCCGATGGCGGCCTGCTGGCGCGTCACTTCGGTCACCAGCCGGTCACGCGTCGCGCCATAGTCGGCGGGGTCGAGTTCAAGCAGCGTGTCACCGCGCTTCACCGACTGGTTATCGGTAACCGCGACCTTGGCGACATAGCCCGAAATCTTCGGCGCGATGACCGCGATATCGGCTTCGACATAGGCGTTGTCGGTGTGCTGCAGGTAACGGCCGTTGGTGTACCAATAGATGCCGAAACCGATGCCGGCGAGCAGCACTGCAGCGACGAGAATGATGAGAATGATCCGGCGCAACGGCGTGTCCCCAATGGCCGACGCGTTTTGCGTCTGACTCAGTTGGGTCATTCTGTTGCGCCGTCAGCGGTGAAACGCAAGCCTCAGCCGTGGCCGAGCGCCAGATAGTCGGCCGATTGCATCTCCATCAGCCGCGACACGGTGCGTTCGAATTCGAAGGCGCCGTCGCCTTCGGGGTAGAGGTCGCGGGGCAGCGCGTCGGCGGCGATGAGCAGCTTGACCTTGTGCTCGTACAGCGCGTCGATCAGCGTCACGAAACGTGCCGCCTCGTTGCGGAACTCGCGGCTGAGCCTGGGCACGCCGACCAGAATCACCGTGTGATAGTGGCGCGCGATCGCCAGATAGTCGGCAGCGCCGAGCGGCTTGCGGCACAAGCGGCTGAAGCTGAACACCGCGACGCCCTTCAACGCCTTGGGCACCAGCAGCGTCCGCCCGCCACCGACATCAAGCGTTTCGGTCGGCACATGCGCGCGGTCTTCGACAGGGAAGTCGGTCAACCGGAAGAACGCCTCGCTGAGCGCGGCGGTCGCGGCGTCGCCGTTGGGCGTGTAATAGGTCGCCATGCCGCCGAGCCGGTCGAGCCGGTAGTCGATCGGGCCGTTCAAGGTCAGCACGTCGAGGCGCTTTTCGATCAGCGCGATGAACGGCAGGAACAGCTGGCGGTTGAGGCCGTCCTTGTAGAGGTCGCGCGGCGGCCGGTTCGAGGTCGCGACGATCACCACCACGGCTTCGAACAGCGCGGTGAACAGCCGCGACAGGATCAGATCGGA
>CALDHQ010000298.1 GCA_937894055.1 uncultured Polymorphobacter sp. | reverse complement strand
GCCAGATTCTATATAATACAGCTTATTGGGATGCTGTCCTTCGGAATACACAATTTGTTTCTTCTTGTATTCAACAATATCATGTTGTTCTAATGCATTATGCATTTCGTCTTTCTTACCTAAGTCTGTAAGAATTTGGTACCAACCTTCAATACCTTTCACTGAATTAGATTGATTACGTTTAGCTTTTTCTAATCTAGTATGAATGGCGTTAATCAATTCTGCATCTGTAAATGGCTTGGTGATATAGTCGTCTCCGCCCATATCAAGACCCTTAAGCTTGCTGGCCTCCTGGTCATTGCCGGTGACGAAGATGACCGGCACATTGGTGCCCGAGGCTTCTTCCAGCAGCTTGCGCAGTTCGGCGACGCATTTGCGCGGCACGATCACGTCGGGCATGCCTTCCGCGCCGTCCGGGCGCTTCAGCGTGTAGCGGGCGAGCCGGTGCCCGTCGGTGGCGGCGGCCTTCAGCTTGGCCGCCAGGTCGCTGCGCAGCCAGGCCTGCACCTGGCGCGCCCGGGCCCGGGCCTGCAGGCCCGCCGGGTACAGGCGCGCGCCCGGATAGGCCTCGTCGAGGTATTCGGTGATGGCCTCGCGAATGTTTGTCATGGCTTCCTCGCGCGTGTCGCCCTGCGAACGTGCCACGCACATGAAGACGGTCTGGCCGGCGTAGAAGGCGGCGGGATCGTTACCGTTAAGCTGAACGCCGCGGAAACCGAGCGCTTCGGCGCCGTCAGCCGCCATCTTGGTTTCGAGCGACAGCGCGACCGAATCGCCAAAGCCGAGCAGCTGCGCCGATTCGTGGCGCAGCGCCATGATCGCTTCGATGCGCGCGCTATTGTCGAGGTCGGGGTGGTCCGACTGGTCGGACGCACGCGTGCTGTTGGCGCGGTAGACGCGGTAGCGCAGGTCGCGGTCGTGCGCATGGCCGAGCACGGCGCTGACGCTGGGCTGGCGCAACGTCACCAGCCAGCCGGTCAGGCCCTTCTCGGCGGCGTAACCCGCCAGCATCGCCTTGTCATTGTCCGACAGCCCGGCGAGCGCGGCTTCGTCGGTGATGTGTTCGCTCCACGCCTCGGTGGCATCGAGCACGGCATTGCCGAACTGCGTCCCGAGCTTGCTGAGCTCGACACCGATGTCGAGGAAGCGCGCCCGCGCCGGGCCCTCAAGCGCGACACCCGACAGCCGGAAACCGCGCAACGCCAGCTCGGCGGCGCGGCGCTGTGCCGGGCTCAGCGTGGCGAAATCGGCGCGGTCGGCGACGCGCTGGATGGCTTCATGCTGCGCGCGGTTCTGCCCGGCCTCCATCAGATAGGCGATCAGCGCCGCCTCGGCCTCGGCATGCGCGGCGCGCAGTTCAGGCGTATCGGCAACGCCGGTCAGATGCGTCACCGGCGACCAGCCGCGGGTCAGCGCGAAATCGGCGGCCTCGGCGGGCAGAATAACGCACGCGAAATCATCCGCATCGGCAATCGCCGCAATCGCCGCACGGTGGTCGGCGATCAGCTGCAACGTCGCCGGCAGCACATGCTCGGGACGGATCGCGGCGAAATCGGGGAGGTCGGTGTCAGCCAGCAGCGGATTGGTGTCGGTCATTTTCACTCTCGCAGATTGTACGCGTTACAACTCGGACGTCGGGGCATTGGTTGCAAGGGCCTCCGGCGGGCAGGGGTGACCCCTGCACCCGATTATTGTGCGCTCTTCAAATG
>CALDHQ010000297.1 GCA_937894055.1 uncultured Polymorphobacter sp. | reverse complement strand
CGCGTCTTGCCGGTTTCGACAACGGGCTGGCCGTTTTCGGTTGCCGGTTCGTAGCGCAAACGTGACGTCAGCAGACGACAGGTCGTCTTGTCGAGGTCAGGCGACACCGACTGGATGACAACGCAATTCGAAATGCGGCCATCGGTGCCGACGTCGAACTTCGCGACCACCTTGCCGGCTTCTTCGCGGCGCAGCGAGCCCGGCGGATAGTCATCGGTCGAGAACAGCCGCGACGGGTTGCCCTTTTCGCGTGCCGGCGTCCCCGGCTTGGCAGCCGGTGCAGGCGGCGTGATTGCAGCCGGCGGCGGCGGTGCGGGGACGGCGCTCTGCGACTGCAGCCCCGGCGGCGGCGGGCTATCCGTCTGCACGCTGACTTCCGGCGGCGGCACGAACGGCGGGATCTCGATATCCTTCGGGGGCGGCGGCGGCGGTTCTTCCGGCGGCGGCGCCTCTTCCTTGATGTTGACGGCTTCAATCGGGCCGGCGACAGCCTTGATTGCCTTTTGCGCCAGTCCGGTCATGAAAGCATAACCGAGCAGGACGTGGAGCGCCGCGACGACGCCCAAGGCGATCATCCGGTTCGTGCTCATTCCTTCTTCCGCGTAAGCCATAACTTATGCGACACTCCCTCTAGACGCTGCACACCTGGCAGTCGGCCGTCACAGGGAAAGCGGGCACAGCGCGCGAGTATCTTCGCGACGCCTGATAACCCGAGTTGCTCCCCTCTGAACAACCTCTTGGCCACTCGTCGGTCCCGATGGGGTTAATCTTGCTTTTCCCACGGCCCTGAGGCGACCATTAGCCAAGCCAATCCGCCGCCGCAACCGCTTTGTCACCTTGGGTGTGCATATTGTTGGATTGGCCAAAGCCCGCGTCGCGCGCTAGTGAGCCCCATGGCCGGCCGCGCCGGTCACCACAGGCAACAAGGAAGAGCGATGCGTACCATGCGCCGACATCCCCTCGCCCCGGCCCTCGCCCCGGCATTCCTGCTCGCACTGGCGCTTTCGGCAGCGCCGGTTGCGGCGGCCCCGGCAAGCTTTGCCGACCTCGCCGACCTCGCCACCACCGCGCCGGTGATCGTGCGCGCCGATATCGACAAGGCCGAAAAGCTCAAGCCCGACGAGGCCGGCGCCGCGCCTGCAGGCCTGCAGCGCCAGTTGATGAGCGCGCGCGTCACGGCGGCGCTCAAGGCGCCATCGATCGTGCCGCAGCAGCTGCAATATATCTGGGACGGCCCGACCGATGCACGCGGCAAGGCCGTCAGCATGAAGGGCCAGCCGGTTCTGCTGTTCCTGCGCCCGGCCGCCGGCCGCCCCGACCAGTTGCAACTGGTAGGTGCACGGGCACAGCTGCCGCTGACCCCTGAAGCCGAGGCCGACACCCGCGCGCTGCTCGCCGAGATCGCCCGCGGCGATGTGCCTGTCGTCACCGGTATCGGTTCGGCGTTCCGCGTGCCCGGCGCTGTACCTGGCGAGGCCGAAAGCCAGTTCTTCCTGACGACGCAAAGCGGCAAGCCGATCTCGCCGGTGCTGCTGACGCGACCGGGCCAGCCACAGTCGCTGGTGGTGGCGACCGGTGATGTCATCGATGATGCGGCCAAGCCGGTGCAGCCGCGGACGCTGCTGTGGTACCGCCTTGCCTGCTTCCTGCCGGCACAATTGCCGCAAGCCGCTGCCAGCGCCGACCATGACGCCGTTGCAGCGGACTACGCCAGTGTGCTCAAGCTGCTTGGGCCCTGCCTGCGCTCGGCAGGCTAGGCCCTAGAACGACGCCAGATAGACGCCGACACCGGCGCAGTCGGGATAGATGTCGGGCTTGCACGTCGAAACGCTGAGCCCGGCGACACCGTCACGGCCGGCGACCAGGTCATAGATTTCGCGGCAGACGGTTTCCTGCAGGTTGAAGCGGCGGCCGCTGCTGAGTTCGAGCACCGCGGTGCGCAGCCAGTCATAGTCCCAGGCCTGGTCGACGCTGTCGCATTCGGGGAACGCGCGCTTTTCAAGCCAGACCTCGATGTTGACGCGCAGCCGCTGCGGCGTGCCGATTTCGAAATCATGGAAACCGATGTCGCAGGGGAAGTCGAAGTCGCGCAGCACGATTTTCCGCGTTTTGGGCGCCAGAGCGGCGGGCACCATGCCTTCGAGAATGGTCGTCATTGTCATTGGTCCACCATGAAGGCCACGTCGCGCGGCAGTCCCATCAAGCGTTGGCCGGCATCGAGCGTGATGACCTGACCGTGCAGCGTCGGCGTCGCGACAATGAAGCGCAGCGCGCCGACGATCTCGTCGACCGTGACGCCGCGCGCCAACGGGTTGTGGACGTGCGCCGCTGCGAAGTTCTCGCGTGACTGCGGCCCGCTGACCATCGTCACCGCCGGCGCGATGCCGGCGACGCGGATGCGCGGCGCCAGCGCGCGGGCGCTGAGTTCGGTCAACCCGAGCAGCCCGAACTTGCTGATCGTGTAGCTGAAATAATCGGGGTTGAGGCTGTAGAGCTTGACGTCGAGCAGGTTGACGATCAGCCCGTTGAGCCCATCGGGTAACGCCGCGGCAAACGCCTGCGTCAGCAGCGCCGGCGCGCGCAGATTGACATCGAGGTGGCGGTCCCAGCCGGCGACATCGAAATCGCTGATCGTGTCATAGTCGAAGCGCGAGGCATTGTTGACCAGCAGCCCGAGCGGCGGGGCATCGACCTGCGCTTGCGCCACGATCTGCGCGGCGCTGCCGGCGTCCGCCAGATCGGCGACGATGACGTGCGCGCCCTGCCCTGCGGCGTGCAGCTCGGCACACAACGCATCGGCTTCGGCACGCGAACTGTTGCAGTGGATGGCGACGTGCCAGCCGTCGGCCGCGAGCGCACGCACCAGCATCGCACCGATGCGCCTGGCGCCGCCGGTGACGATTGCAGTGCGCGGAAGGCCGAATTCGCTGCTCATCTCAGCGCGCGCTTAGACGGTTGGCGCACGGGCGGCAAGGCGCGTCGCCACTGCCACTCAGCGTCCGGTCAGCATCGTGCGGAGCAGCCGCAGCTGGCGCCCGGCACTGCCACGCGGGCCAAGGTCGCGGCCGGCGAGCACCGTATCGACATCAGCGAGTGCGAGGCGGGCCAGTCCGGCCAAAGGGCGCAACGCGCGTGTGGTAGACCCGACCACCGACTTTTGCCGCACCGCTTCGAGCAGCTCGCGCGCCACGAACGGCGGCCGCTCGCCGCGCCGGACGAATTCGCCGAGTGCCCAGCAGCGGCCCAATGCCTGCGCCGCAGCGACATCGGCGCCGAGCAGCTTTGCCGCCGCCGCGAACAGCGCCCCGCCGCGATTGGCGAGGTAGCGGTCGAGCTGGTCGGCATCGAAATGTTCGTCGAGCAGCAGCACCAGATGCGCGTCCTCGAGCGGCTCGAGGCTGGCACCGCTGACGCCCGCCGGCACGACATGCTGCGCCAGCGCCGCCAGTGTCGGCTGCGCCGGTGCCGGTGCGGTGTCGAGCCGCGCCAGTTGCTCGCGCCACCACGCCAGCCGGATTTCGCCGAGCAGCGGCTCGCTGGTCGTCGCCACCACCTGCGCGAGTTCGAGATCGAGCGCGAACAGCGCGAACAAGCCGTCACGCGCCGCCGCCGGTGCGTGCAGCACCGCGAGGTAGCGGTCGCGGTCGGCCGCCTGCACGCGCCCGGTCGGGTCTTCAGGCCCGGTATCGGACGCGGTCATGACAGGCCACGCCTCAGCGCGTCAGCCGCTTGTAGGTCAGCGCGTGCGGACGGTCGGCGGCAGCGCCCATGCGGCGGTGCTTGTCTTCTTCGTACGCTTCGAAATTGCCTTCGAACCATTCGACATGGCTGTCGCCTTCGAACGCCAGGATGTGCGTCGCCAGACGGTCAAGGAAGAAGCGGTCATGGCTGATGACCACCGCGCAGCCGGCGAAGCTTTCGAGCGCCTCTTCGAGCGCGCGCAGGGTTTCCACGTCCAGATCGTTGGTCGGTTCATCCAGCACCAGCAGGTTTGCAGGCTTACTGAACAGCTTGGCCAGCAACAAGCGTGCACGCTCACCGCCAGACAACGCCTTTACCGGCGTACGCGCACGCTGTGGACTGAACAGGAAATCGCCCAGATAGCTAAGCACATGACGGCTCTGGCCATCGATCATGATGAAATCGCCAGGCTTGCAATCTCCTGGAAGGCCCTTATAGGTAGTACCAACGCGCTCCTTTGTGCCAGGAACTTCGTCGGTTGTAATTGTGAAGATATCTCCACGGAATAGCTCATGTGGGCCGTTTTCGAAACGTGCCAAGCGGATCTTTGGACCTTGGAGGTCGACGAGAATTGCTACTGCCTTACCTGACTCTTTCGCAGCTTCACGAACGCGATCAAGGCGACCTTGATGCTCTTCGTAGGAACCATGAGAGAGGTTGAGGCGTGCCATATTCATTCCAGCTGCGATGAGTTCTCGCACCTTCTCTGGAGATTCAAC
>CALDHQ010000296.1 GCA_937894055.1 uncultured Polymorphobacter sp. | reverse complement strand
GAGAATCCATCCTCAGCGCCGGTGACAAATGGCTTCCCGCCTGCGCGGGAATGACGAACGTAAAGCAAATGGGTGCAGGCCTCAGGCCTGCCCGCCGGAGGCTCTTCCTTCTACCGTTACCGTGCGCCCCGCCCTGTGCAAGCCCCTTGACCGCGGCCCCCTTGGCGCGCGAGTGTGGCGGCAATGGGTTACAGGGGCATGAACCGCGAAATATCGCGCATGCCCCGCTGAAGGGGAAATTTCGTATGAATCTGCGTATCAAGTCGCTCGATGCCATTCTGGCAACGGCGGAAAAGAAGTCGTTGAAGCGAAGCCTCGGCGCCTTCCAGCTGACGATGCTCGGCATCGGCGGCATCATCGGCACGGGTATTTTCGTGCTCACCGCCGAAGCCGCGCAAGTCGCGGGCCCGGGCATGTTGATATCGTTCGTCATCGCCGCGGTGGTCTGCGGGCTGGCGGCGCTGTGCTACGCCGAACTCGCGGCGATGGTGCCGGTGGCGGGCTCGGCCTACACCTACAGCTATGCGACGTTCGGCGAAGTGCTCGCCTGGGTCGTCGGCTGGGCGCTGGTGCTGGAGTATGCGGTGGCGGGTGCGGCGGTCGCGGTCGGCTGGTCGGGCTATGCCGTCGGCGTGCTCGAGCATCTGGTCGGCATCCATATCCCGCCAGAGTTCGCCAATGGGCCCTATGCGGGCGGCGTGATCAACCTGCCGGCGGTCATCATCGTCGGGCTGGTGACGTGGCTGCTGGTTGTCGGCACCAAGGAAAGCGCCACGGTCAACGCGGTGCTGGTCGTCGTCAAGGTGTCGGCGCTGGTGGCGTTCATCGCGCTCAGCGTGCCCGCCATCCAGTCGGAAAAGTTCATCCCGTTCGCGCCGCTCGGCGTCAACGGCATGATCGGCGCGGCCGCGATCATCTTCTTCGCGTTCGTCGGCTTTGACGCGGTATCGACTGCGGCGGAGGAAACCATCAACCCGCAGCGCAACGTGCCGATCGGGCTGATCGGCAGCCTGGTGATCTGCACCATCTTCTACCTGCTGGTGGGCGCCGGCGCGATCGGCAGCTACGGCGCGCAGCCGCTGCTCGACGCGGCGGGCATCGGCTATGTCCCGGGCTCGAAGGAAATGGCCGACGCCTGCTCGGCTGCGACCGACTCGCCGCTGGTCTGCTCGAATGAGGCGCTGGCACACGTGCTGCGCTCGATCGGTCACCCCGCGGTCGGCAACATGCTCGGCCTGGCGGCCGGCTTCGCGCTGCCGTCGGTGGTGCTGATGATGCTGTTCGCGCAAACCCGCGTGTTCTTCGTCATGTCGCGCGACGGGCTGCTGCCGACCAAGCTGTCGACCGTCCACCCGAAGTACGGCACGCCGCACGTCGTGACGATCATGACCGGGATCGCCGTGATGGTTGCTGCCGCGTTCTTCCCGGTCGGCCAGCTCGCCAGCGTGTCGAACGGCGGCACGCTGTGCGCGTTCTTCTTCGTCGCGCTTGCCGTGATGACGCTGCGCCGCACCGACCCCAACCGCAAGCGCGTGTTCTCCACCCCGGCGGTATGGATCGTCGGGCCGCTCGCTGCCGCCGGCTGCCTGATGCTGTTCGCGTTCCTGACGCTGACCGCGCAGCTGGTGTTCTTCGGCTGGGGCGCGATCGGGCTGGTGTTCTACTTCCTCTACGGTCGCTCGCGTTCGAACGTCGCGCGCGGCATCATGGAAGTCGCCGAGCTCGATGCACCGGTGTCGCCGATCGAGCGCGTGCTCAAGCCGTAAAGGCCAAGCGGCGGGGATAATCCGTGAAGATCATCCCCGCCGACCTTGACGACCCGCGCGTTGTCGCACTGCTGACCGTCCACCACGAATCGGCGCGCGCGCAAGTGCCGGAGGGCAGCGCGCACGCGCTCGATGTCGACGGCCTGCGCGCGCCCGACATCACCATCTGGGCGGCGTGGGACAGTGACGAATTGCTGGCACTCGGCGCCTTGCGGACGCTCGATGCGCACCACGGCGAAATCAAATCGATGCACACCGCGCAGGCCCAGCGCGGCAAAGGTGCCGGGTCAGCGATACTGGGGCACATCATCGCCACCGCACGCGAGCGCGGCATGGCGCGGCTGAGTCTGGAAACCGGCGCCACCGACTATTTCGAACCGGCGCGGGCACTGTACCGGCGGCATGGCTTCAACGGCTGCGCGCCGTTCGGGGATTATGTGCCCGACCGGAACAGCGTGTTCATGACGCGGAAGCTTTAAGAGCCTCCGGCGGGCAGGCCTGAGGCCTGCACCCGATTGCTTTATGTTTGTCATTCCCGCGTAGGCGGGAATCCATGCGTCGGTGTCGGAATGGATTCCCGCCTGCGCGGGAATGACCCGGTTTTCTTCAATAGGGTGCAGGCCTCAGGCCTGCCCGCCGGAGGCTCTTATTCAAACCGCTCGCGCACCAGCTCCAACAAATCGGCCTCGGGCCGCGCGCCGTAGTGGCTGATGATTTCGGCGGCAGCCAAGGCCCCCTGCGCGGCGCAATCGGGCAGCGAGCGGCCGGCCACCAGTCCGGCGAGGAAGCCGGCGGCGTAGAGGTCGCCGGCGCCGGTGGTGTCGACGACCTGTGACACGGGATGCGCGGGGACGAGATGGCGGTCGCCGCCCGCCAGCACCACGGCGCCCTTTTCGGAGCGGGTGACGACGGCGATGGTGGCTGATTTGGCCAGTTCGTCGAGCGCGTATTCGATGTCGTCGGTTTCGTAGAGCGCCTTGACCTCGTTTTCATTGCCGAACATCAGGTCGACATGGCCTTCGAGCAGTTCGAGGAAGTCGGCGCGGTGGCCGAGGACGCAGAAGGTGTCCGACAGCGTGAAGGCGACCTTGCGGCCGGCGGCGCGGGCGACCGCAATGGCTTCGCGCATCGCGGTGCGCGGCACGATCGGATCCCACAGATAGCCTTCGAGGTAGAGCCACGCCGAATCGCGCACCATATCGTGGTCGAGGTCTGACGCGGCGAGTTCCTGGCAGGCGCCGAGGTAGGTGTTCATCGTGCGGTCGCCGTCGGGGGTGACGACGATCAGGCAGCGGCCGGTCGGCGGGCCGCCGATGTTGGCGGCGGTGACGTATTCGACGCCGGTGGCGCGGATGTCGTGCGCGAAGACCGCGCCCAATTGGTCATCGGCGACGCGGCCGACGAAAGCGCTGCGCACGCCCATCGCGGCGAGTCCGGCGCAGGTATTGGCGGCCGAGCCGCCCGAGATTTCGCGGCCGGCGCCCATGTCGCGGTACAACCGCTCGGCCTCGTGCGCATCGATCAACCGCATGCCGCCCTTTTCGATGCCCTGGTCGGCAAGGAATTCGGGTTCGGCGGTGGTGATGACATCGACAAGCGCGTTGCCGATGGCGAGGACGTCGTAACGGGGAGCGGTCATGGGATTTCCTGCTGTCATTGCGCGCCGCCTGTTAGCCGCTGGCGCGGGCTTTGTCACCGCCTGTAACCATATTCCCGGCTGTAACCATATTCCCGGGTTTACAATTCGTTATGGCATTTATAAGTTTCATGCGTGGTTAGGGGTAACTGCATTAGGGGAATATTCAATGAAGCCAGTTTTGGGATTGATCGCGGCCGCCGCGATCATCGGTGCCAGCCCTGCGTCTGCGGGTATCGCCAGCCTGCCGGGGCTGACGTCGGTCAACATCATGGAAGTCACCTACACTTATATGATCGCCAGCTTTGCGCCCAATGATGCGCGGCTGACATCACGGCTGACGACGCTGACCGCGGCCAACCGCGACTTCGGCTTCTTCGCGGGCGATGAAAATTACGACGTCTTCTATTCGGATGCCAATGGCGCGTTCAACGCCAACGGGTCGTTCCTGACCATCGAGGGCAATTGCAACGTCCCCTACAACTGCTTCAACGTCTCGGCGATCTGGCTGTCGCGTAACGGGCCGCAGGAACATGCCAGCGTGCTGACCAACGCGGTCTATGGCCGCGCCGGTTCGTTCACGCCAGGCTCGGCCGCCAACGCCGTCGATGTCAACACCGGCAGCTGGACGGCGCTGGGCGACACCATCGGCATGCCCGCCAGCGCGCGCATGTCGGTGACGGTGGGCTTTGCCTCGGTGCCGACGGGCAGCGTGCCCGAACCCGCCAGCTGGGCACTGATGATTGCCGGCTTCGGCATGGTCGGCGCGGCGCAGCGCCGTGTGTTGCGCGCCCGCCTGCAACCGGCGCGCGTGCACGGCTGAAAATCGCGACCGGAGGTGGTGTTCGCGCGCTGACGGCGCGTGACGGCGGCGGCGCGCCCGGCTAGGGTCGGCGGCATGGACATGCTGTCGACCTCGCGCCTTGGCGGCGCCTTGCTATTGCTTGCACTCGTCGCGGCGTGCGCGCCGACGACACCGCCGCCGGCGCCGTTGCCGCCGCCCGGCCCGGGGCTGGAGCGCATCACCGGCCAGCCGGCCAGTGCCGCGACCGCGATGCTCGGCACGCCGACGCTCGACCGCAGCGAGCCGCCGGGGCGGATGCTGCAGTTCGCG
>CALDHQ010000295.1 GCA_937894055.1 uncultured Polymorphobacter sp. | reverse complement strand
CCAGCCGCTTCAGCTACAAGGGCCAGACCATCTATCACTATATGGGCTGCTCGACGTTTTCGAACTTCACCGTGTTGCCCGAAATCGCCGTCGCCAAGGTCGACGCGGCGGCCCCGTTCGACAAGATCTGCTACATCGGCTGCGGCGTCACCACCGGCATTGGCGCCGTCATCTGGACCGCCAAGGTTGAACCCGGCGCCAATGTCGTGGTGTTCGGGCTGGGCGGCATCGGCCTCAACGTCATCCAGGGCGCACGCATGGCGGGTGCCGACAAGATCATCGGCGTCGACATCAATCCCGGCAAGGAAGCCATGGCGCGGGCGTTCGGCATGACGCACTTCGTCAATCCCAAGGCCATCGGCAACGACAAGGTCGTCGAAACTTTGGTGGCGCTGACCGGCGGCGGCGCCGACTACAGCTTCGACTGCACCGGCAACACCGATGTCATGCGCCAGGCGCTCGAATGCTGCCACCGCGGCTGGGGCGAAAGCATCATCATCGGCGTGGCAGAAGCCGGCAAGGAAATCAGCACCCGCCCGTTTCAGCTCGTCACCGGCCGCGTCTGGAAGGGCTCGGCCTTCGGCGGCGCGCGCGGCCGCACCGATGTGCCGAAGATCGTCGACTGGTACATGAACAAGAAGATCAACATCGACGACCTGATCACCCATGTCCTGCCGCTGGAGAAAATCAACGATGCGTTCGACCTGATGCACGAAGGCAAGTCGATCCGCACCGTCATCCGGTTCTAAGACAGTGGACATGCTCTTCTGGATCTACGACTACCCCGACTGGCTGATGGCGCTGGTCTTCATGTTCGCGTTCACGGTGTTCGGCGTCGGCGGGTTGTTGTTGTTCCGGTTGACCGCACTCGAATGGCTGCACCGCGATTCGCGCGCCAACGACATGGTCGGTTTCGCCATGTCGAGCTTCGCGATGCTCTACGGCATCCTGCTCGGCCTGATGGCGGTCGATGCCAGCCAAAATTTGGCGGATATGCTCAACACTGTCGACCGCGAGGCGGCAAGCCTTGGCGCGCTCTACCGTGATGCCGGTGGCTATCCCGCCCCGCTCGCCGGCCAGTTGCAGGGCGACTTGCGCGTCTACACGCGCGACCTCATCGACAATGCCTGGCCGCTGCAGCGCCAGGGCATCACGCAAGACCACACCACTGCCGAGCTCAACAGGTTCTTCAAGCAGATCCAGGCGTTCAAGCCCGGTGATGCCGGCGAGACCGTCATCCATCAGGAGGCGCTGCGCCAGGCCAACAACCTGATGGAGCTGCGCCGTCTGCGGCTCTCGGCGGTCAACACCGGCATCCACGGGCTGTTATGGGCAGTGGTGCTGTTCGGCGCGGCGATCAACATCGGGCTGGTCTGGATGCTGCGCATGTCGCGCCATGTCCATGTCGTGCTGACGGGGCTGCTGGCAGCGTTCATCGGCGTCGTCATCTTCCTGATTGCGGCAATGGACTATCCGTTCCGCGGCGACATCAGCGTCGACTCCGAAGCGTTCGAGGAAGTCTATCAGTCCATGATGGCCGCCGACGCCAAGGCCGCCGGCACGAAATTCTAGGGACACGTCATGCCGTACGAGACGCTTTCAACCGCGCATTGCTTCGGCGGCTCGCAAGGCCTTTACCGCCACGAGTCCACGAGCACCGGCACGTCGATGCGTTTTGCCGTGTTCACCCCGCCACAGGCCGCGACGCGGCCAGTGCCGGTGCTGTGGTGCCTCGCCGGGCTGACCTGCACCGAGGAGAATTTCAGCATCAAGGCCGGCGCCCAGCGCCGCGCCGCCGAACTCGGGCTGATGCTGGTCATGCCCGACACCTCCCCGCGCGGTGAAGGCGTTGCCGATGACGCCGCGTATGACTTGGGGCAAGGCGCGGGCTTCTACCTCGACGCCACGCAGGCGCCCTGGGCACCGAACTTCCGCATGGGCAGCTACGTCGCCGACGAACTGCCGCGCCTCATCGGCGCGCACTTCCCCGCCGACATGCACGCGCAAGGCATCACCGGCCATTCGATGGGCGGCCACGGCGCGCTGACGCTGGCGCTCACCCGCCCCGGCCGCTACCGCAGCGTTTCGGCGTTCGCGCCGATCGTCGCGCCGATGCAGTGCCCGTGGGGCGAAAAGGCACTGACCGCCATCGCCTTGGTGTTTGCCAAGCCATCGTTGCGACCCGACGCGCCTTTGATCTCTGAGCCGTAGTTGCCCCATTCGCCTTTCAGCTTGCCAGCATCGTCAGTAACAACGACCAAGTGATGGCCTGGCTGGCCATCTTCGCCGCGCACCAGCCCGGCATAGACGCCGCCCTGATCCGGCCAGACCGAACCAACTGCCGGCACCACCAACTCGCCATTTGCGGCAGGCCGAGAAATGGTGATGACGCCAGCCTCTTGCAGACTGTAGGCGAGCAGGGCCTTTGCCGCTGTCTTGTTGTCCGTCTTGATCTTGATCTGACCGATCTGGACGCTGAACTTCTTTGCTGCACTCATGTCGATCTCCCGACTTAAAAGCGAGGGCGCTGCGCACCCTCAAATGACTGAATTACTCAATGACTGACTGGAATCGTGCGGACAGCCCGGGCGCGGAACTCGTTGCCCTTGTCGTAGCTGGTGACGTAGCCATCGGAGAAGACCTGCGCCCAGGCGCAACCGGCTGAGTACTGCGTGCTGCTCCAATACCAGACGCCCTCGAAG
>CALDHQ010000294.1 GCA_937894055.1 uncultured Polymorphobacter sp. | reverse complement strand
GACGACGCTGTTCTTCACCGACCGCCCCAACCGCGTTGCCGGCAATATGACGACCGCGTCGTTCGTGCCGTTCTGGAGCACCGGCAAGGACAGCTTTTCGAAAGATCCGCCCAACGCCGACCTGTCGATCCTTGAAAACGGCAAGCTCCAGCAAGTCGTCGTCGAACTGAAATCGCCGGCGCTCAAGGGCGACACGCTGACCTACAACGCCACCATCATCGCCGGCAAAATGCCCGCCAAGGGCGCCAATGTCGCGGTGTTCATCGATATCATCGGCATGCCGATGACGCCGGTGTCGGCCGCCGGCGTCGCGCGCCGCAGCTACGCACGCGCGGTGATCCGCTAAGCGGCGTTGCCAGCAGCCGCGCAGGCGGCTAGTCGCAACCCAAGCCAAACAGGGGGCGGGCGGACCGGACGGTCTGCCCGCCCCTATTTGCTGGCGCTGACAGCGTTCCAGTGATAATCGTTCGCAATACCTCACGGGAAATACATCCTACGCATGACCATGGCGGCCGACATCAACACCATGCAGCGCGGCGATATCGCGGTCATCGTCGCGGTCGATCGTGGCCAGCGTGATCCCGCCGGCGCGCAGCGCCTCCACGAGATGGGCTTTGACGAAGGCGTCGATATCGAGTTGCTGCACCGCGCCCCGCTCGGCGGCGATCCGTTGGCCGTGCGCGTCGGCAACATGACGGTGGCGCTGCGCAAGTCGCTGGCAGCGCTTGTCGAAGTCGCACCGGACCTGCCCGCCGCGTGAACGCCGTCGCACCGCCACCGGTTGCCGCACAACGGCCGCGCCTTGTCGCGCTGGTCGGCAACCCCAATGCCGGCAAGACAAGCCTTTTCAATGCGCTGACCGGATCGCGCCAGAAGGTCGGCAACTACCCCGGCGTCACTGTCGAGCGCAAAGCCGGCCGGCTAGCGCTGCCGAACGGCGAGACCGTCGAACTGCTCGACCTGCCGGGCACCTACAGCCTGACGCCGCGCTCGCCCGACGAGGCGGTGACGCGCGATGTCGTGCTCGGCACCGCGGCGCACGAACGCCGCCCCGACGTCATCGTCGCGGTCATCGACGCGACCAATTTGCGCAACCATCTGCGCTTCGTGCTCGAACTGCGGCGCTTGGGTTTGCCGATGGTGGTTGCGCTCAACATGGCCGACCTCGCCGAACGCGACGGTACCCGCATCGATACCCGCGAATTGTCGAAGATTCTCGGCATGGCGGTCATCCCGACCGTCGCCGTGCGGCGGCGCGGTCTGGCCGAACTCGGCACCGCTGTCGCGCCGTTGCTCGGCACCGGCACGACCGTTCACGCCGCACCGCCCGCCGCCGACATCCGCCTGCTCCAACGCGAAGCCGGCGCGATTGCCAAGGCCGTCGTCGTCGAAGGTGGCGGTGCCAAGCGCTGGTCGCAGCGGCTTGATGCGCTGACGCTGCACCCGGTGGCGGGGCCATTGCTGCTCGCGGCACTGCTGTTCCTGATGTTCCAGGGCGTGTTCAGTCTCGCCGAGGCGCCGATGGAGTTGCTGGCCAGCGGCGTGGTCGCGCTGCAAGGGCTGGTTACCAACGTGCTGCCCGACGGCTGGCTGCGCTCGCTGCTTGTCGACGGCGTGCTCGGCGGTGTCGGCGCGGTGGTGGTGTTCCTGCCGCAGATCCTCATCCTGTTCCTGTTCATCCTGATCCTTGAACAATCGGGCTATATGGTGCGCGCGGCGTTCCTGATGGACCGGCTGATGGCGCGCGTTGGCCTCAACGGTCGCGCCTTCATCCCGCTGATTTCGAGCTTCGCCTGTGCCATTCCCGGCATTATGGCGACACGCACCATCGACGCGCCAAAGGACCGGCTGACGACGATCCTGATTGCGCCGCTGATGACCTGTTCGGCGCGGCTGCCGGTCTATGCGATCATCATCGCGGCGTTCATTCCGGCGACACAGGTCGGCGGAATTTTCAACCTGCAGGGGCTGGTGCTGTTCGCGCTCTACGGCTTCGGCGTCGGCGGTGCGCTGGTCGCAGCATGGGTGCTGCGCCGGACGGTGACCAAAGGCCCGACGCCGACGTTCCTGATGGAAATGCCGAAATACCAATGGCCGGCACCGCGCGACATCGGCATCGGACTGTGGCAGCGCGCCTGGGCATTCCTGGCGCGCGCGGGGACGATCATCCTCGCGTCGACTGTCGTGCTGTGGGCCTTGGCAAGCTGGCCGAACCCGCCCGCCGGTGCCACCCGCCCGGCGCTCGAATACAGCATCGCCGGCAAGATCGGTGCGGGGCTGGAGCCGCTGTTCCGGCCGATCGGTTTCAACAAGGAAATCGCGCTGGCGCTGGTGCCGGGCATGGCGGCGCGCGAGGTCGCAGTCAGCGCGCTCGGCACCGTCTATTCGTTGCAGGGAGTCGATGACACCCACAGCGAGGGCCTGATCGAGAAATTGCGCGGTCAATGGGAATTGCCGACGGCGCATGCGGCTCAAGCGGAGCTGACAGGATCAACTCGATCACCATGTTCAGCCCGTGCGTATAACCCTCGCACAGATGGCCGCCGCTGGTGTTGTTGGGCCGCTTTCCCCCCAGGCGCATGGTGCCGTCGCTCACGTACTGGCCGCCCTCGCCCTTCCTGCAGAAGCCGTATTCCTCCAGCTGCATCAGCGTGGTGAAGGTGAAGGCGCATGTGCAATGCCCTTCCCAAAAAATCAAATCGCAGCCGCCATGAAGACCACCCCATCCTTGTCCGAAGCACTCAGCACACACGAAGCCACGGCTTGTTCCACTCCTCCCACCGGCCGCGCCACGCGCCACGCCTACTTCAACGCCCTCTGCGCGCTCGTCTCCCCCGTTTGATGATCTCCTGCCCCACATCCACTACGCGCCCTTGGTCATTGGTCCTTGGTCCTTTTCCCCGCTCTCGCCCTTATCCTCCTCGCCGGCCCCGCCCTCCCTGCCGCCGGAGCCTCCCGCTCCAGCGCCTGCCACTTGTGCTGGTTTCGCGGGACTCGCTATTCTGAAGTCCTTCCAAACGAATGCCAGGTCCGGTCTGAACCTTCAGTCTGAAACTGTTCCCTGCTGGATCTCTGTAGCCGCATTTGGCAATCCCGCGACCATGAGTGAGGAGGAATTTGCCTCGCTGGCCAGCAATATTTCACACGAATTTGGACACACCCTGGGTCTGAGCCACGATGGAGCCGCCGGGGACAGGGATGGATACTATGACGGCCACGGCCCCTCTAGTTTCGATTGGTCCCCGATCATGGGAAGCCCCTATCGACCCGGTGCACCTGGAAATACTGCCAGAAAGGTCATCCAGTGGGCCAAAGGCGACTATC
>CALDHQ010000293.1 GCA_937894055.1 uncultured Polymorphobacter sp. | reverse complement strand
GGCGAAGACACTCTTTCCCTACACGACGTCTTCCGATCTCGAAATAGCCGCGCGGCGTGCGTGGAGAAAAGGTTCACGTGGCGCGCGAGATGTCCTAAGACGGGCGCGCCATGATCCTCGTCATCGATAACTATGACAGTTTTACCTATAACCTCGTGCACTATCTGCTCGAGCTTGGCGCGGCTGTAGACGTCGTGCGCAACGACGCGCTGATGGTTGCGGAGGCGCTGGCGAAGCGCCCGCAAGCGGTGTTGTTGTCACCCGGCCCCAAGGCCCCCGATGACGCCGGCATCTGCCTCGACCTGATCCGCGCTGCTGCTGAAGCGCAGCTGCCACTGTTCGGCGTCTGCCTCGGCCACCAGTCGATCGGCCAGGTGTTTGGCGGCCGCGTCGTGCGCGCACAGGCGGTGATGCACGGAAAGACCAGCGCCGTCAGCCATGACAGCACCGGGGTATTCGCCGGCCTGCCCTCGCCTTTCGAAGCGACGCGCTACCACTCGCTGGTCGTCCACCCCGGCGACCTGCCCGATTGTCTCGCGGTCAATGCCACCGCCGCCGACGGCACCATCATGGGGCTGCGCCACAAGACGTTGCCGATCCACGGCGTGCAGTTTCACCCCGAAAGCATCGCGACACAGCACGGCCATGCGCTGCTGGCGAACTTCCTCGACATCGCGGGCATCGCGCACAGTGCGCCCAAACAGGCGGCATGACCGCCACCGCTGCCCGGATGCCGACGTTGCTGCCCGATGCGCGCGCGCCACTTGATGCTGCCACCGCGCGCGCAGCGTTCACCGCGATCATGGACGGCGCCATCCCCGATACCGCGCTCGCCGACTTCCTCGTGACGCTGGCCGACCGCGGGGAAACCGTCACCGAAGTCGCCGCCGCCGCCGCGGTGCTGCGCGACCGTGCCACCACCATTTCCGCACCCGCAGGCGCCATCGATGTCGTCGGCACTGGCGGCGACGGCAAGCACACGCTCAACGTCTCGACGGCGGTCGCCATTGTCGTTGCCGCTTGCGGTGTGCCGGTCGCCAAGCACGGCAACCGTGCCGCGTCGTCGCGGTCGGGTGCCGCCGATGTGCTCGCCGAACTCGGCGTGCCTGTCGGGCTCGAAGCCGATGCCGTGGCACGCTGTCTCGACACGCTGGGCATCACCTTCCTGCATGCGGCGCGCCACCATGGCGCGATGGCGCGCGTCGCCGGGGTGCGCAAGGCGCTGGGAAGGCGGACGATTTTCAACCTGCTCGGCCCGCTCGCCAATCCGGCGGGGGTGTCGTTCCAGCTCATCGGCGTCGCCGATCCGCGCTGGCTGCGGCCGTTCGCCGAGGTGCTGCGCGAACTTGGCGCCAAGCGCGCGATGATCGTCCACGGCAGCGACGGCATCGACGAACTGACCGTCACCGGCCCGAGCCGCATCGCCCTGCTCGACAATGGCCGCATCACCGAAGCCACCGTCACCCCCGCCGACGCCGGGCTGGCGACGCATGTGGCGGCCGACCTCACCGGCGGTGAGCCCGCGCACAATGCCGCCGCGCTGCTGGCGCTGCTCGACGGCGCACCGGGCGCCTACCGCGACATCGTGCTGCTCAACGCGGCGGGCGCGCTGATCGTCGCCGGCCGTGCCACCGCCTGGGCCGAGGGCGCGGCGCAGGCAGCGCAAGCCATCGACAGCGGTGCCGCACACGACCTGCCGCCGGCCGTGCTGCTGATGGGGTTCACGCCGGATGCGATGCTGTTCGAGATCCGCATGATCCTGCGGGATGTGAACTTTCAGATCTCCGTGCGGTCGGACATCAATCACCGCATCATGCAGCGCTTCCACGAGGAAGGGCTGGGACTGTCGCTCAGCGTGGCGGCGCAGGCCCAACTCAAACCGGGTGGCGACGACACCGAAGACGCCTGACGCAGACCCTTTGCAAAGGATCCAAGCCATGACTGATCTGCTGTTCCGCACTGACCCCTATCTGACCGAGGCAGAGGCCCGCGTGATCGGTCTGACGGCAGAAGGCGGTATCCTGCTGGACCGGACGGTCTTCTATGCGACGAGCGGCGGGCAGCCCGGCGATTCCGGGCGGCTGGACTGGGCCGGCGGATCGGTGGTCATCGCCACGGCTGTCAAGGCCGAGGGCGGGGCGATTGCCGTTGTTCCGGCAGAGCCGGTGCCGCTGCCGCCGGTGGGAACG
>CALDHQ010000292.1 GCA_937894055.1 uncultured Polymorphobacter sp. | reverse complement strand
CGGGGCATATCAGTACCCCGCCGCCTTGATGAACCTACTAACCGATTCGGTTCGTTATGTCAAGCGAAATCGCGTATCCGTCCCCTCACGCCGTTCGCGTGCCGCGAGTCGCCCTCTCCCCACCGGGGAGAGGGAAAAGTAGCGGCACACAACACATTGATCGATTTGCAAATAAATTTACGATTGCTTTCTCAAGAATTTTATTCTGTCATAGAAACAGTTGGGCTGGCATGCGGTTGACCCTTCAACGGGGAAAACAACCATGATCCAGCTTCGCAGCCTTGCCGTGGCGGCTACTGCCGCCGCATTGCTTTCCACAACGCCTGCGCTGGCAGCCGTCAAGATCGCCACATATAGCGGCACTCTTGCGGCAGGCTATGACTTCACCGGCGTTTTTGGCACGGCAAACACCGACCTGACGGGCGCCAGCTGGGTCGCAACGTTTACCTATGACAAGACGCTCGGCGGCTTCCAGTCAACTGATAGTAGCAGCTTTGACCGCAGCAATGGCGGTAGCGTCTACCTCAATGGTTCGCCGATCATTTCAAGCACGATCACGATTAATGGTATCACCAAAGTGGTGTTGGGGCAGTCTGACGGCCAAGTCTATACGGCCTCCACCCCGCGTGTATTCCACGTTGCAATTGATTTTTCCGATAACGGAATCTCCGGAACCGACAACGAACTCATTTTGGATGTGGTTCCAGTCAGCGCACCTGCGTCGCTTGATCAGAACTTCGGACCGGTCGCCGCCACGGTCAATTTCAGCTTAGTTCAGTTTTATACCTACGACGCATTGAGCTTCGCAACGTTGGAATCCGCCAGTGCCGATCTGGGCACTGACGTGACCTATTCGGTGTCCGACCCGGTTCCCGACACCGGCGCAGTTCCCGAGCCGGCAAGCTGGGCGTTGATGATCGCCGGCTTCGGCATGGTGGGTGCAGCGCAACGGCGGGTGCTGCGCCGGCGCGCGGTTGCTGCGACCGCCTGAACGATTACGGCGCGACCGCGCGGGGCTACCAAAGCTTGCCAAACGACCTGCGAGCCGCCACCTACGGCTCCATGCCCGTCCGTTCCCCCTGCACCAACGTCTGCGCCATCGACCGGCGTAGTGGCTGGTGCGCGGGCTGTGCACGCACGGTCGACGAAATCACGCGCTGGCCGCTGGCGAGCGAGGCCGAGCGCGTCGCCATTGTCGCGGCGCTGCCCGAGCGACGCGCCATTCTTGAAACACGCAAACGCTGGTGGCGACGATGAAACTTTCGGTACTCGACCAGACGCCGATCCCCGACGGCAGCAGCGGTGCGCAAGCGCTCGCCAACAGCATCGACCTCGCGCAGCACTGCGAGGCGCTGGGCTATCACCGTTACTGGGTTGCCGAACACCATGCGTCGGCAGCGCTCGCCGGTGCGGCGCCCGAGGTGCTGATCGCGGCGCTGGGGGCGGCGACATCGCACATCCGGCTCGGGTCGGGCGGCATCATGCTGCCGCACTACAGCCCGTTCAAGATCGCCGAAGTGTTCAGCCTGCTCAGCGCGCTCTATCCCGGGCGCATCGACCTCGGGCTCGGCCGCGCGCCGGGCAGCGACCAGCGCACCGCGGTGGCCTTGCAGCGCGACCGGCGCCAGCATGCGCCCAATGACTTCCCCAACCAGCTGGCGGAACTGCGCGGCTATCTCGATGACACGCTGCCCGAAGGCCATCCGTTCGCGCCGCTGGCGGCGACCTTGCCCGGCGGCAGCGAGAAGCCCGAATTGTGGATGCTCGGCTCCTCGCCCGACAGCGCCGCCTGGGCCGCCGAGTTCGGCCTGCCGTATTGCTTCGCCGACTTCATCGCCGGGTTCGGCGCGGCGAACACGCGCAACTACCGCGCCGGGTTCAAGCCCTCCGATGCGCTGAGCGCCCCCAACACGATGGTGGCGCTGTGGACGGTGTGCGCCGAAACCGATGCCGAGGCCGAGCGGCTGTCGCTGAGTTCGCGGATGATGCTGGCGCACCTGCTGATGGGCAAGTCGATCGCGGTGCCGTCGCCCGAAACCGCCGCCGCGTGGCTGGCGGAGCACCCCGAAATGGCGCAGGCGCGTGCCGGTCGCCGCGTCATCGCCGGGTCGCCCGCCACGGTGCGCGCTGGTGTCCAGGCGGCTGCTGCCGAATACGGCGCCGACGAGGTGATGCTGGTCAACATCCTGTACGACCATGAAGCGCGGCGGCGCAGCTACGCGCTCGTCGCCGAAGCGTTTGCGCTGAACGCCATCGCGGCTTGACAGCAGCGCCGCGCCCGACCTTTAACGCCCGCGTGACGCAGCCAGGAAACGCCAACGTGCCAGCGCAAAAACCGGTCAGGCTCCTCGCCATCGCTTCGGGTGGTGGCCATTGGGTGCAGCTGCTGCGGCTGCGCCCGGCGTGGGAGGGCTGCGCGGTCAGCTATGCCAGCGTCCACGCCAGCTCGGCCGATGATGTGCCGGGCTGCCCCTATTATGATTTTACCGATGCGTCGCGGCGCTCGCTGTGGCGCTTCCCGGTGGTGGCGCTGCAGATGCTGTGGCTGCTGCTGCGCGTCCGCCCGCAGGTCATTGTTACCACCGGTGCGATGCCGCCGCTGATCGCGCTGGTGCTCGGCCGGCTGTTCGGCGCGCGGACGCTTTGGGTCGACAGCATCGCCAACAGCGAGCGGCTGTCGGGTTCGGGCGATATCGCGCGGCGCTTCGCGCACCAGGTCATCACGCAATGGCCCGACCTCGCGCAGGGCAACGACCCGGCCTATTGGGGGAGCGTGCTGTGATCTTCGTTTCGGTCGGATCGATGCTGCCGTTCGAACGGCTGGTACAGGCGATGGACGCGTGGGCGGGCGCGCACCCCGACACGAAGGTTGTCATCCAATATGGCAACGGCGCGTACAAGCCGCAGCACGCGCAGGGCTTCGCGATGATCCCGGCGGCCGAGTATCGCCGGCTGGTGGCCGACGCGCAGCTGTTCGTCGCGCACGCCGGCATGGGCTCGATCATCACCGCAATCCAGGCCGGCAAGCCGCTGCTGATGCTGCCGCGGCTGCAGACGCTCGGTGAACACAACACCGATCACCAGCTGGCGACGGTCAAGAATGTCGGCAATCGCCCGGGGCTGTATTCGGCCGCCGACGAGGTCGAGCTGGTCGCCACCATCGACCGGCTGCTCGCTGCCGGCGCGGCCATCCCGGCGCCGATTTCGCCGCATGCCTCGCCCGAACTTATCGCCAATATCCGTGGGTTCATCCACGGCAAGAAGGTCGCCTGATGTCGCTCGTTGAAATCAAGTCCACGCACAATCCGTTCCGCTACACGCTGGCGGTCGAGCCGCGCATCAGCGTCGGCCCGCCGGGCAAGCAGTTCCTGTTCGGCGGCGCCGGCATGGCGGCCGCGGTCGCCGCGCTCGAGGCGACGACGCAGCGCCCGACGATCTGGGCGACGGCGCAGTATCTGAGCTATGCGCGCCCGCCGTCGGTGATGGACCTTGACGTGCTGGTGCCGGTTTCGGGCAAGCACACCAGCCAGGCGCGCGTCATCGCGCATGTCGCCGACGCCGAAATCCTGACGGTCAACGCCGCGCTCGGCAGCCGGCCGGGCGATGTTTCGGAGCAATGGGCGGTCGCCCCCAACGTGCCGGCGCCCGAAGACTGCCCGGTCCGCGAACACAGCTGGGCGCGCGACGGCGAAGACATCCACATGCTGTTCGACGAACGCGCCATCAAGGGCCGCTTCGGCAAGCAACGCGAAGGCGGCGCCAGCGACGATGGCCATTGCCTGCTGTGGGTGCGCCCGCGCGATCCGGCAACACCGATCGACCGCGTTGCGCTCGCGGTCATCGCCGACTTCCTGCCATCGGGCATCGGCAGCGCGCTCGGCCGCATGGCCGGCGGCAACAGCCTCGACAACACGCTGCGCATCCGCGGGCTCGTCGACACCGACTGGGTGCTGTGCGATATCCGCATCCACGCTGCGCATGCCGGCTTCGTGCATGGCCGGATGCACCTGTTCGCGCGCGACGGGACGTTGATGGCGACGGCCAGCCAGTCGATGATTTTGCGGATTCACGATTAAGAGCCTCCGGCGGGCAGGCCTGAGGCCTGCACCCGATTGAAGAGCGCCAAA
>CALDHQ010000291.1 GCA_937894055.1 uncultured Polymorphobacter sp. | reverse complement strand
GCCGATCAGTACGGCGGGCAAGCCGATGCCCAGCGTCAGCACCGCCAGCGACAGATAACCGCCGCGAAACCCCCAGTTGGCAATCGCCCAGCCGACCACCGGCGTCAGCATCAATGCGCCGAGCGACACGCCGGACGCCATGACACCTAGCGCCTGGCCCTTGGCCCGGTCGAACCAGCCGTTGACGATGCGCGTATAGACAAGCCCGGTGGTGCCGGGCGCGGCGAGCCCGATGGCGAACGAGCACAGCACGAACTGCCAGTAGCTGCCGTTCATCAGCGACATGCCGATGAACGCCAGCGCCAGCCCGACGATGCTGACCGGCGTGACGCGGCGCACGCCCCAACGGTCGGCCAGATAGCCGACCAGCGGCGCCGTCAGCGAGCCGATCAGCCCGAGCGCGGCGCCGGTAGCGATCTCGCCGCGGCTCCAGCCAAAGGCGTGCTGCACCGGCACGACGAACAGGCTCGACACATATTGATACAGCGCCGCACCGGTGCCGATGGCGGCCGCCGACGCCGCGACGACGCGCCAGCCGCGTTGCCATTCCGCACGGCCCGACCGCGCCGCTGCCTGCTCACCCGTCATGCCAAACCATCCCCGCAGGTCGATGCGCCCGCTCCGGCAACCTTGGTAGGCGAGGTCGCGGGCGGCAAACAAGCGGCGAATGTCGCGGCCACTACCGCAACCTGCGACAAGGCTTCGCACCCGCTGGACATTTCCCGAACCGCGTTGCACAGAAGATGCGAACTAACACTACGCAAAAAGGTGCCGCCCCATGATCGCCACTCACGCAGAGCGCCTCGCCGCCGCACGCGCGGAGGCCTATGCGCTGCCGCTCGCCGAGCTCAATCCGGCGCGCCCCGAGCAGTTCCAGAACGATACGATGTGGCCGTATTTCGAGCGCCTGCGCGCCGAAGACCCGGTGCACTACACCGCCGAAAGCAACTACGGCCCGTACTGGTCGATCACCAAATACAACGACATCATGGCGGTCGACACCAACCATGCGGTGTTCTCGTCCGAAGGCGGCATCACCATCGCGTCGCAGGACGGCGAGCAGGGCCCGCTGCCGATGTTCATCGCGATGGACCCGCCCAAGCACGACGAGCAGCGCAAGACCGTCAACCCGGCGGTGTCGCCGTTCAACCTCGCGCGGCTCGAACCGCTGATCCGCGAACGTGCCGCCAAGATCCTCGACTCGCTGCCGATCGGCGAAGAGTTCGACTGGGTCGACAAGGTGTCGATGGAACTGACCGCGATGACGCTCGCCACCTTGTTCGACATGCCGCAGGAAGACCGCCGCAAGCTGACCTATTGGTCCGACGTCGTCACCGCGGTGCCCGGCCAGGGCCTGATCGACACGCTCGAGCAGAAGTTCGCGATCTTCACCGAATACCACGCCTATTTCACCGAGCTGTGGAACCAGCGCGTCAACGCCGAGCCGGGCAACGACCTGATCTCGATGCTCGCGCACGGGCCGGCGACGCGCAACATGTCGCCGCGCGAATATTTCGGCAACATCGTGCTGCTGACCGTCGGCGGCAACGACACGACGCGCAACACCATCACCGGCTCGGTGCTGGCGCTCAACCAGAACCCCGACCAATACGCCAAGCTGCGCGCCAACCCCGATCTCATCACCTCGATGGTGTCCGAAACCATCCGCTGGCAGACGCCGCTGCCGCACATGCGCCGCATCGCGACGCAGGACATCGAGTTCCAGGGCAAGCAGATCCGCAAGGGCGACAAGGTCGTCATGTGGTACGTGTCGGGCAACCGCGACGACAGCGTCATCGAGCGCCCGAACGACTATATCATCGACCGCGCCCGCCCGCGCCAGCACCTGAGCTTCGGCTTCGGCATCCACCGCTGCGTCGGCAACCGCCTTGCCGAACTGCAGCTGACGATCATCTGGCAGGAAATCCTCAAGCGCTTCCCGACCATCCAGGTCGTCGCCGAACCAAAGCGCGTTTTCTCGACGTTCGTGAAGGGCTACGAGTCGATGCGCGTGGTCATTCCTTCGCGCGTCTGATCCAGCCTTTTTGAATCGACAGCCGCACGGCTTTCCCGGATAGAACGCAGCAACAAAGCGTATTCGGGGGAGGCATGATGAACGTTCGCCGCATGGGGGCCATGCTGCTGGCATTGGCGACGGCAACACCGGTGTTCGCGCAAGATGTGACCGCCGACACCGGCGACACCGCCTGGGTGCTGATGGCGAGCGCGCTGGTGCTGCTGATGACGCTGCCGGGCCTCGCGCTGTTCTACGGCGGCCTCGTCCGCGTCCGCAACATCCTGTCGGTGCTGATGCACTGCTTCGTCATCGCCTGCGCGATTTCGCTGCTGTGGGCGGTGTGCGGCTACAGCTTCGCGTTCGGCACCGGCTCGCCGTGGCTTGGCGGCGCGGGCAATATCATGCTCGCCAATCTCGCCACTGTCCGCGCCGGCACCACCATTCCCGAAAACGCCTTCGCGCTGTTCCAGATGACCTTCGCGATCATCACCCCGGCGCTGATCATCGGCGCCTTTGTCGAGCGCGTGCGCTTCGGCTGGGTCGTCGCCTTCACGCTGCTGTGGTCGCTGATCGTCTATGTGCCCGTCGCGCACTGGGTGTGGGGCGGCGGCTGGCTGGCGGCGCGCGGCACGCTCGATTTCGCCGGCGGCATCGTCGTCCACACCACCGCGGGCGTCGCGGCGCTGCTGGTGGCGATGATGATCGGCCAGCGCAAGGGCTTCCCGCGCGTCGCGATGGTGCCGCACAGCCCGGCGCTGACCATGACCGGCGCCGGCCTGCTGTGGTTCGGCTGGTACGGCTTCAACGGCGGCTCGGCGCTCGGCGCCAACGCGCTCGCCGCCAGCGCCATCCTCAACACGCATCTCGCAGCGTGCGCTGCTGCGCTCGTCTGGATCGCCGGCGAATATCTCAAGATCCGCAAGCCGACCTCGATCGGCATCGTCACCGGCGCGGTCGCCGGGCTGGCAACAGTAACACCGGCAGCCGGCTACATCGGCCCGGCGGGTGCCATCGCGCTCGGCACGCTCGGCGGGCTGGTGTGTTTCGGCGCGGTGATGCTGGTCAAGCACAAGTTCCGCATCGACGATTCGCTCGATGTCTTCGCCGTCCACGGCGTCGGCGGCATCCTCGGCTCGCTGCTGCTGCCGCTGTTCATGCTGCCGGCATTGGGCGGCATCGGCTTTGCCGAAGGCAACAGCATGGCGACGCAGTTCGGCGCACAGGCGCTCGGCGTCGGCGTCGTCGCGCTGTGGACCGGCGTCGCCACCGTGGCGATCGGCTGGCTGGTCGCACGCGTGCTTGGCCTGCGCGTCGACGAGGAGGCCGAACACGACGGCCTCGACCTGTCGAGCCACGGCGAACGCGGCTGGGACTTCAACCAGGGTGGCTGACGCGCACGCCCCGGGGCCGCGCTGGCGTCGGCGCCTCGTCGAGCTGCTCCAGCTCCACGACCTCGACGGCGAACGCGGCCGCGAACTCCGCCGCAGCGTCTTCGAACGCGGCTCGCTGACCCCCGGCTATGTGCTGATGTGCGTGCTGTCGGCGGGTATCGCGACGCTCGGCCTGCTGCAATCGTCGGTAGCTGTGGTCATCGGCGCCATGCTCGTGTCGCCGCTGATGACGCCGATTGCCGCACTCGGCTTCGGGCTCGCCACCTTCGATGCCAAGCGGCTGCGCGAGGGCGCGGGCGTCGTCACCGTCGGTGCACTGATCGGCATCGCCACCGGGCTGCTCGTTACCTGGATCAGCCCGATCGACGACACCTCCATCGCGCAGGCGGCGGCACCCGCAGCCTTAATGTCTTTCAGGGTGCGCTGCAGGACGATCGCATCAGGCGTGGTGTCCGCGGCATCGCCGGCACCGGAGCCGCCATCGGCGGCGCGAAGGTAAAGTGGCGCGTCGCGCGCGCCGTGCAGCTGCCCGCATGGAACGAGGCTTTGGGGCTTCCGCGGCCCTGGGACCAGCAATGGTCGCTCAGGATGCAGCAGATCCTCGCCTATGAAACCGACCTTCTGGAATTCGACGATCTCTTCGACGGCAACCCCGCCGTGGACCGCAAGGTTGAAGAACTCAAGCAAGGCGCGCGCGCAGAGCTTGCCCAGATCGACGCGATGGGCGGGGCCGTGGCCGCGATTGACTACATGAAGGGCCGCCTGGTCGAAGCCAATGCAGAACGGATCGGGCGGATTGAAACCCGCGAAACCGTCGTGGTTGGCGTGAACCGCTGGACCGAAGCCGCGCCGTCGCCGCTGACCGCAGGCGATGGCTCGATCATGCAGGCCGACCCCGAGGCAGAGGCTGATCAGATTGCCCGTCTGACCGCCTGGCGTGCCGCGCGCGACAACGCGGCGGTGGCCCGGGCGCTGGACGCCCTGCGTCAGGCCGCCGACGCCGTACTTGTCCCAGTCGGTGGTTTCCATCAGCTCGGTGAAGCTCTTGGCGTAGCCCTCGCCCAGCAGGTAGCAGGGGCGCTGCCAGCCGAAATAGGTGCGCGTGGGATTGCCCCAGGGCGTGCAGTGGAAGGTCTGGTTGCCGGCCAGGAAATCGAGGAACAGCGAGCTCTGGTTGAACTGCCATTTCTTCTTGCCCGGCAGCGCGCGGGAGAGACGTGGCACGGCGTCCATGCTCGTCCACGCCGAGGCCCGCCACACGGTGGCAGGTACTAGGCGCCGCCCTCGCGCAACGACGTGATCATGCTCCGGAGGCTGTGCCGGGCGGCGTCCTGCTCAGCCGGGCCGAGGTCGGACAGCATCCTGACCTCGACCGAGCGG
>CALDHQ010000290.1 GCA_937894055.1 uncultured Polymorphobacter sp. | reverse complement strand
CGGCGGGCAGGGCCTTGGCCCTGCACCCAATTGTTTGGCGCGCTTCAAATGGGTGCAGGGGTCACCCCTGCCCGCCGGAGGCCCTTAATGCCTGCCAAACCCGAACCGCCTGCACCGTCGCCGGCACGTCATGCACGCGCAGCAGTTGCACGCCCTGGTCGAGGCCGGCGAGCGCCAGCGTCAGGCTGCCGCCGAGGCGGTCTTGCGCCTCGACGTCGCCGTCGATGACGCCGATGAGCTTCTTGCGGCTGACGCCGAGCAGGATCGGGCAGCCGAGGCCGTGCAGCATGCCCAGCCCGCGCAGCAGCTCAAGGTTGTGCGCGATGGTCTTGCCGAAGCCGATGCCGGGATCGACGATGATGCGGTCGCGGGCGACGCCGCCGGCGGCGACGGCAGCGATGCGCGCCTCGAGCCAGTCGAAGACGTCGCGCAGGCAATCGTCGTAGCGCGGCGCGTCCTGCATATGCTGCGGCGTGCCTTGCGCGTGCATCAGCACGACGGGGCAGCCGGCGGCTGCGACCAGCGCCAGCGCCTGCGGGTCGTGCGCGAGCGCCGAGACATCGTTGACGATGCCCGCCCCCGCCGCCAGCGCGCGCGCCATCACCGCTGATTGCCGCGTGTCGATGGAAAGCGGCATCCTCTGCCCTTGCAGCCCGTCGAGCACCGGCCCGACGCGCGCCAGTTCGACATCGAGCGGCACATGCGGCGCGCGTGGCCGGGTCGATTCGCCGCCGATATCGACCAGCGCCGCCCCCGCTGCGACCATCGCTCGCGCGGCGGCGGCTGCTTTCGTGGGGTCGTCATGGCGCCCGCCGTCGGAAAAGCTGTCGGGGGTGACGTTGAGGATGCCCATGACCTGCGGCGTCGCCAGATCGAGTGCGCCGGTCGGCAGCAGTAGCGGCGTGCGCGGTGTGGTCAGGTTCGTCCATAGCGTGTCGAAGCGTGCCGCCAGTGCTGCGGGAAGCCGCGTCGCAACGTTCGCCGCGTCTGCAACCGCGAACGTCCCGGCGATGCTGACCGCACCACCCTGCCGCACGCTGAGTTCGACCGCGGCAAACCGCGCGCTGCCGCCCGCCAGCGGCAACCCGCTGCCCAGTCCGATGGGACGCAGATAAAGCTTCGCGTCGGGTGACAATCGTTCAAGGTTCATCGCGCTATTGCGCAGCAAAACCGTGGCGATTCAAGCCGCTCTTCCCCTCTCCCCTTGCGGGAGAGGGCGACTCGCCGCAGGCGAGCGGGGTGAGGGGGAGAACCCGGCCGGCCGGCCGTTAGCCCCCCCCCGGTGCGCCTACCAGACTTTGGCCCGGTCAGCAGGGGCGAGATACAGCGCCTCACCCGGCTTCACCCCGAACGCCGCGTACCAGGCGTCAAGGTTGCGCACCACCTGCGGCCGCCAGTTGTTCGGCGTGTGCGGGTCGGTGGTCAGGCGTTGCAGCAGGTTCGGTTCGCGGTACTTGGTGCGCCAGACCTGCGCGAAGCCGAGGAAGAAGCGCTGGTCGCCGGTGTAGCCGTCGAGCACCGGCGCCGGCGTGCCGCCGAGTGCCTTGCGGTAGCCGTCATAGGCGACATTGACGCCCGCCAGATCGGCCATGTTCTCGCCCAGCGTCAGCTCGCCGTTGATGTGGTGGCCCTTGATCGGCTCGTACTGCGCATATTGCGCGACGACCTTGTCGGTCAGCTTCTTGAAGCGTTCGACATCCTGCGGCGTCCACCAGTCGGCGAGCGCGCCGTGCTTGTCGAACTTGCGGCCCTGGTCGTCGAAATGATGGCTGAGTTCATGCCCGATGACGGCGCCGATGCCGCCATAGTTGACCGCCATGTCGGCGTTCGGGTCGAAGAACGGCGCCTGCAGGATCGCGGCGGGGAAGACGATTTCGTTCCACAGCGGGTTGGCATAGGCGTTGACCGTCATCGGCGTCATGCCCCATTCGCTGCGGTCGATCGGCTTGCCGAGCTTGTCGATGTCATGCTGCGTTTCGAAATCGATGGCGCGCAGGTAATTGCCCAGAGCGTCGCCGCGTTCGATCTGCAACTTGCTGTAATCGCGCCATTTGTCGGGGTAGCCGATCTTCGGCGTGAACGCCGCGAGCTTGGCGCGCGCCTGCACCTTGGTCGCCGGGTCCATCCAGGTCAGATTGGCCAGCCGCACGTCCATCGCGGCGATGATGTTCTTGACCAGCGCATCGGCGGCGGCCTTCGATTCAGGCGGGAAATATTCGGCCACATACAGCTTGCCGACCGCTTCGCCGAGCGCGTCGGTGGTGCGATCGACACCCCGCTTCCAGCGCGGCTGCAGCGCTGGCGTGCCGTCGAGCACGGTGCCGTTGAACGCGAAGTTCTCGTTGACGATGGCGTCCGACAGCATCGGCGCCGCGTTCGCCAGCGTCCGCATCGCCAGATAGTCCTTCCACACCGCCAGCGGCTCGGTCTGCATCAGCTTGGCGGCACCGGTAACCGCGCTCGGCGTCGTCACGATGACTTCCTTGACCGCGCCGGGGCCGCTGGTCGGGATACCATACGCCGCCATCATCGCCGCCCAGTCGACGCCCGGATAGGTCGTCGCCAGCGCCGTCAGCGCCACGGGGTTGTAGAGCTTGTCGACCTGCCGCGATTCGACCTTGGTCCAGTGCGCCTTGGCAATCTTGGTCTCAAGGTCGACGATGGCATCGGCGCGCTTCTGCGCATCGGCCGCGCTGGCAATCCCGCCGAGCTGCAGCATTTTCGCGACATGCGTGCGGTACTTGCCCAGCGTTTCGGCGAACTTGGCATCGAAATAATAGTCGCGGTCGGGCAGGCCGAGCCCGCCCTGCCCGGTGTAGACCGACATGATATCGGGCTGCTTGATGTTCTGCAGCACGCCGAGCCCGAACGGCGTATCGATGCCGATGCGGTTCGCGGTGCCCATCGCCTGCGACAGCTGCTTGATATCGGTGATGCCGGCAATCGCATCGAGCGCCGGCTTGACCGGCGCCGCGCCCTTGGCGTTGATCGCGGCCTCATCCATGAAGCTGGCGTAGAAGTCGCCGACCTTTTGCGCCTCGGTGCCCGGCGCGGCGTTGGTCTTGGCAGCGGTTTCGATGACGGTGCGCGTGCGTTCCTGGCTCAGGTCGCGCAGCTTGGCGAACATGCCGTAGCTCGACAGATCGGCGGGGATGACGAGGTTCTTCAAATAGGTGCCGTTGGCATATTCGCCGAAGTCGTTGCCGGGCAGCACTGCCTTGTCCATGCCCGCGGTATCGAAACCGAAGGTCCCGTACATCGGCTTGCCGGCGGGTGCAGTGGTCGTGGTGGCAGGTGCAGCGGCATAGGCCGGGGCGGCAAGCGCCAGCATCGACGCGGCCAACAGTAGAAATTTCGACATGGAGTTCCTCAAGCTAAAGGGCTGCGTGCCGTATTAGAGATTCAATACGGCAGACGCCAGTGGTGTCAGCAAGTCGCAGCAGTGCCGTCGGGCGCTTGACGCGGGCCGTGACGGAGACAGGCGAACGGGGGAAGTTTCGTGAACAAGCCGCCAAACCAGCAGGATTTCCTGGCCGCTGCACAGGTGGCGCGGCAGCATATGGCGAAGCCCGAAAGCTCGCCGCACCCCTATGGGTCATCAACTGAAAGCGCCCCCGATCCGCGCGTGCCGTTGCAATGGCAGGGCAGCACCGGTTTTCGCGTCGCGCACTACATCGCCGCGACATGGGTGCTGGCCGGACTGGCCGCAAGCCTCGGCGTCTATATCATCGCCGCATACTGACAAGCTGGCCTCGAAGCGCGCCCGGTCAGAGCGCCGCCGCCTGCCGGTAGGCGGCGCGCATCGTGTCGATCGGCACCAGCTTGCCGGCCTGTTCGACATGCCAGAACGTCCAGCCGTTGCACGCCGGGGCCTTTTGCGCCGCCGCACCGATCTGGTGGATCGACCCCACCGTCTCATCCATGTTGAGCGAGCCGTCGGCCTGGACGCGGGCGCGGAAGCGCCGGGCGTGGTCGACGAGTTCGGTGCCGGGGCGGATCATGCCGTTTTCGACCAGCGCGCCGAACGCCACGCGCGGTGCCGAGCGCGCGCTTTGGGTGACGGCCATCGCGCCGCCCGCCAGCGGCAGCAGTTCGGCAGGGATATGTGATTGCAGCCCCGGATTCCATGGGCCTTCCGGCAGCGTCGCGGTGTTCGGTTGCTGCGGTTCGTGCATGGCGCCTCCCGCGCTCAGTCTACGCCGCGAAGCAGGCCGTGTCGTTGACCGGTGGCGGTGAGGCGTGCGCACTGCGCCGCCGTCAGCTGGGTGTTCTGCGGGGTTGTGGATGCCGCCATCAGATTTTCGGGCGTGTTGTCGTGCACGCCGCTGTCCATCAGCACGTGGGCCAGTTCATGCGCGACGACGATGCCGAGGTCGCGCGCGCCGCGTGCCACCCATACGCTGTCGGTCAGTTCGGGGCGGGTGCGGCTGTTGCCGCGGCCGATGGCTTCGGCATCAAAGGCCGGCACCTGACACGTGCCTGCCGTGAAAAACACCGCGTGGCCGAAAAACGACGTGGATCGCTTCGTCCTCGCCGTGTTGGAGAATAACGGGCAATCGCCCGCCCCCGAAGCCGATCCCGCCACTTTGATCCGCCGCGTGACACTCGACCTCACCGGCCTGCTGCCCACTCCGGAGGAAGTTTCATCTTTTATCCTTCATCCTTTCTAATGATTCACCACCGCAAGCCCATCGTCGCCGCCAACTGGAAAATGCACAACTCCCCCCAGGAGACTGAGGAGTTCCTTCGTGCCTTCGTCCGTCAAGTTCCTGAGAAGTGCCCGATCCAG
>CALDHQ010000289.1 GCA_937894055.1 uncultured Polymorphobacter sp. | reverse complement strand
GCGCAGGCACCGCCGTTGACGTTGACCTTGTTGCGGTCGAGCTTGAGGTCGCGGATGAACTTTTCAGCGACGACGGCAAACGCTTCGTTGACTTCCCACAGGTCGATATCATCGACCGTCAGGCCAGCCTTGGCGAGGACCTTGCGGGCGGCCGGCACCGGTGCGTTGAGCATCAGCGTCGGGCAGTCACCCATGTTGGCGGTCGCCACGATGCGGGCGCGCGGCTTGAGACCGTGCTTGTCGGCATAGGCCTTCGAGGTGATGAGGATGGCAGCGGCGCCATCGACAACGCCCGAGCTGTTGCCGGCGTGGTGAACGCTGTGGAACTTCACATCGGGGTACTTGGCATTGATCGCCTGGCGGAAGGTCTGGCCATCGGGCTGGATCGACAGGTCGGCGACGACATCGAACGATGCCTTCAGCCCGGCGAGGCCTTCGGCGGTCGTCTGCGGACGCGGGAATTCTTCATGGTCCAATGCGACCGAGCCGTCTTCGTTGTAGACGGTGATCAGGCTCTTGTCGAAGCGGCCTTCCTTGATGGCGACTTCGGCGCGGCGCTGCGATTCGAGGCCGAGCGCGTCGAGGTCTTCGCGGGTGATGCCTTCCATCGCGGCAATCGCGTCGCCGCAAACGCCCTGGTGCGACTGCGGGTGGATCTTCTGCAGATGGGCGTTGCCCGACCCCATGCCGAGCGGCTTGAGACCGGCAGCCATTTCCTCGGCGCCGACGGCGCTCGTGTACGACATCATTTCGGTGCCGCCGGCGATGACGCAATCTTCCATGCCCGACATGACCGAAGCGGCCGCGAGGTTGACGCTGGTGATGCCGCCGCCGCAGAAGCGGTCGAGCGTCATGCCGCTGGCCTTGATGTCGAAGCCGGCGTCGAGCGCGGCCATGCGGCCGAGATCGCCGCCCTGCTTGCCCTTTTGCGTGCTGGTCGACCAGATGATGTCATCGACAGTCGCGGTGTCGAGGTGGTTGCGCTCCTTGAGCGCCTTCAGGACGGTGGCGGCGAGGTGCTGCGGGTGCAGGTGCGACAGCGCGCCCTTGCCGGGCTTGCCGACACCGCGCGGGGTGCGGACGGCGTCGATGATATAAGCGTCAGCCATGGGGAGATCCTTTCAGAATTGACGTGATAAAGACTCGGAACCGCGCGTCTGTGGCAGACCAATGCGGCCTTGTGCAATACACTTGTGCAACTTTGCACGCGGTGGCACGCGCAGCGCTGCAACATTATTCCAATCCGGCAGCGCTTTGCGGCTGTCGGCAACACGAGGCTGCAATGACCGAATCCCACACCGCGATCCGCGAGGAAGTCGCCAAGCTGTGCCTGCAGTTCCCCGGCGACTATTGGCGCGCCAAGGACCGCGACCGCGCCTACCCCGGCGAATTCGTCGCGGCGCTGACACAGGCCGGCTATCTCGCGGCGCTGATTCCCGAAGAATATGGCGGCGCCGGGCTGCCGTTGTCGGGGGCGGCGGCGATCCTCGAGGAAATCCAGCGGCAGGGCGGCAACGGTGGTGCCTGCCACGCGCAAATGTACATCATGGGGACGCTGCTGCGGCATGGCTCCGACGCGCAAAAGGCGCAGTATCTGCCGCGCATCGCCACCGGCGAGCTGCGGCTGCAGGCGTTCGGCGTCACCGAGCCGACCAGCGGCACCGACACGCTGGCGCTCAAGACCACCGCGGTTCGTGACGGCGACGACTATGTCGTCAACGGCCAGAAAATCTGGACGAGTCGCGCCGAACATTCGGACCTGATGCTGCTGCTGGCGCGCACCAGCCCGCGCGACCAGGTCGCCAAGCGCACCGACGGGCTGTCGGTGCTGCTGGTGGACATGCGCGCCGCGGTCGGTAACGGGCTGACCATCCGGCCGATCGACACGATGATGAACCACGCCACGACCGAGGTGTTCTTCGACAATTTGCGCGTCCCCGCCGCCAACCTCATCGGCACCGAGGGGCAGGGCTTCCGCTACATCCTGTC
>CALDHQ010000288.1 GCA_937894055.1 uncultured Polymorphobacter sp. | reverse complement strand
GAGCCCGGACAGGTTGGACGAGGAACTCCCATTCCCCGCCGCCTTGATTGACCTAATAACCGATTCGGTTTGTTATGTCAAGGGAAATCGCGTGTACGGCGCGCCTCCCCAGTGGACGGAGCAAAGAGACTACGCCGTCCGTGCCAGTTCGGCGCCGCTGAACGCCGGGTCGCCGGTGACTTCGCGTGCCGCCCAGACCGGCATTGTTTGCGCCAGCACGGCGGCGCGCGTCGGTGCCTCGATCTCGGCGATGATCAACCCCGCGTGGCGACCTTCGAACACGTCGAGCCCGAAGCCGTCGATGCGGTAGCGGCATTTGGCGATGCGGTGGCCGGGCAGCACATCGAGCTGCGCGAACTCTTCGGCGGTCAGGTACAGGTTAGTGATCGGTGCCGACACCGGATCATCCGACAGATATTTGCGGCATAGCTTGAATACCGGCGTGGCACCGGCGCTGGTCACACGGCGCAAGCGCAGCCGCGTCGCCGCGATATACAGGTCCTCGATCCGAACCATGGGCGCGCCGTCCAACGCCGGGCAACGTGCCGGATCGACGAGAAACCGCCGTTCATGCTCGAAAAGTGCGTATTTCGGCAGGTCCATCGCGGTCGCCGCGCCGGCGGCCTTAGACGCGCGGGTCGATCTGCGGGCCGCGCACGAACGGCTGCGCGAACAGCAGACCGGTGACGAAGCCGCCGATATGCGTCCAGATCGCCACCTGGAACGGCCCGGTGTTGAACGCCAGCGCGGTCAGCAACTGCAGCCCGATCCACACCGCCGCGTACCACAGCGCGGTCAGCGCGTCCGACGAGATGCTGATGCCGAGAATCTTGCGCGCCGATACCCGGCTGCGCGCGAACAGCACCGCATAGGCGCCGAACACCGCGGCAATCGCGCCACTGGCGCCAACAACCGGCGCCAGCGAGCCGGGATCGACCGCGACCTGCAGCAACCCGCCGGCGATGCCGCCGAGCAGGTAGAGCGCCAGAAACCGCCAGCGCCCGACGACCCATTCGACATAGCGCCCGATCCACGCCAGAAACAGCATGTTGAGCAGCAGGTGCATCCAGCCGCCGTGCAGGAACATCGAGGTCAGCAAGGTCAGCGGCGCCGGCACAAAGCCCGGCAGAATCTTGGCCGCGCCGATGCCGAGGCTGTGCGACAGCCGCGCCGGCACCAGCCCGAAATTGTCGATCATCCAGATGGTAAAGTCGTGCCCGCCGACGGTGGCGATGACCTGCACCGCCACGCACAGCGCAAGCAGCAGCCGCGTCACCACGGCCAGCGGCGGGGTGAACGGCTTCATCGGCGGGGGCTCAACGCGGCGACCGCCCTCGCCTCAGATGAACTGCAGCGACTGGATCTGGTAGTATTTTTCGCCCGACGGGGTCACGACTTCGACATCGTCACCGACCTTGCGGCCGATCAGCGCGCGGCCGAGCGGCGACGAATACGAAATGCGGCCGATGCGCGCATCGGCTTCGGTCTGCCCGACGATCTGGTAGGTGATCGACTTGTCGTCCTCGTCCGCCAGCTTGACGGTGGCGCCGAAGACGACGCGGTCGCCCGACAGCGACTTGGGGTCGATGACCACGGCGCGCGACAGGCGATCCTCGATCTCGTAGATCTGCGCTTCGATCTGGCCCTGGCGTTCCTTGGCGGCGTGATATTCGGCATTTTCCGAAAGATCGCCGTGCGCACGCGCTTCCTCGATCGCCACGACGACTTCGGGGCGCTCTTCCTCTTTGAGGCGGCGCAGCGTGTTGACGAGGGTTGCATGCCCCTCTGCCAGCATCGGCAGCTTGTCGACGGTCGCCATTAAACTCGAACCTTTCGTCACTTCATTTTGCGGTAGACCGGGTAACGCCCGGCCGCCGCTTTTGTTGCAGCCCCTCGAACAAGACGGCTCGGCCGTCGGTGGAATCCCACCGTATTCGGCCGACTGCTTTCCCTGGAGCTACGCTTCGCGCGTCTTATAGTATGACTGCAACGACCGGACTTCAAGCGCGCGTTGCTTGGCTGCGGCGATTGCGCGGGCTGCGGCGACGCCTGCCGAGGCCGTGGTGAACGACGGCACCTTGCCGTACAGCGCCGAGCCGCGGATCGACTGGCTGTCCTTCATCGACTGCACGCCTTCGGTGGTGTTGAAGATCAGCGCGATGTCGCCGTCCTTGATGCGGTCGACGATATGCGGCCGGCCCTGCAGCACCTTGTTGACGCGTTCGACCTTGAGGCCTTGCGCCGTCAGATATTCGGCAGTGCCGTCGGTGGCGATGACGGTGAAGCCCATGTCGAGCAGCATCCGCGCCGCCGGCAGGATGACCGGCTTGTCGGTGTGCTTGACCGAAATGAACACGCAGCCGGCCATCGGCAGCACCGTGCCGGCACCGAGCTGCGCCTTGAAGAACGCCTGGCCGAAGTCGGCATCGATGCCCATGACCTCGCCGGTCGATTTCATTTCCGGCCCGAGAACCGGATCGACGCCGGGGAAGCGCGCGAACGGGAAGACGGCTTCCTTGACCGCGACATGCGCCCATTTGGGCTTGGTCAGCCCGAAGCTCGCGAGGCTTTCGCCGCCCATGACGCGCGCCGCGATCTTGGCGATC
>CALDHQ010000287.1 GCA_937894055.1 uncultured Polymorphobacter sp. | reverse complement strand
GGCATTCGCGTTCGGCCTGATCGACATCAGCCAGACGCAAAAGGCCGCACTGCCCGACGTCAAGGTTGAGACCAGCGGTGGCGCGATGCCGGCGTTCGATGTCGATACCGCCAAGGTCAATATCCAGACCCGGACCGAGGCGGTGAATGTCCCGCAGGTCGAAGTCGGCACCACCACCAGGGACGTCGAAGTGCCATCGGTCAGCGTCGAGCGCGCCGAAACCGCCCCGCAGGACTGACGCCCGCCGCGGCGCCATTTGGCAGGATTGCCGTCGCGCGCTATGCGTGGCGGCAATGACCGCGCCGCGCCCCACGCCATTTCCCGCATCCGCTGCGATGTCGCGCGCGCTCGAAGCCGCACGCGACGCCGCCGGCCGGGGTGAAGTCCCCATAGGTGCCGTCGTCACCAATGCCGCGGGCACCGTGCTGGCCGTTGCGGGCAACCGCACGCGCGAACTCAACGACCCGACCGCACACGCCGAAATCCTCGCCATCCGTGCCGCCTGCGCTGCCACCGGCAGCGAACGACTGGTCGGCTGCGACCTCCACGTCACGCTCGAACCCTGCCCGATGTGCGCCGCCGCGATCGGCTTTGCGCGCATCGAGCGGCTCTATTACGGCGCGCCGGATCCCAAAGGCGGCGGCGTCGACCACGGCGCCCGCGTCTTCAACCACCCGACGTGCCACCACGCGCCGCAAGTCTATGGCGGCATCGCCGAAACCGAGGCTGCGGCGTTGCTACGCGACTTTTTCGCGGCGCGGCGTCAGGCGTAGTACGCCAGCTTCAGGCCCGGGCGCGGCCAGCGGCACTTCGCCAGCTTGCCGGTGGTCGACAGGCAGACCCAGGCGTCCATCATGTCGGCGCCGCCGAACACGATGTTGGTGGTCAGCAAGTCGGGGAAATCGAACCACTCGTGCGCGCCGGTGGTCGGGTGGATGCTGCAGATGCCGGGGTGATCGAGCAACGTCGCCTGGGCGATATTGCCGTTTGCCTCGATCGCCATCGAATCGAGGAAGACGCGCGTTGCATAGCCGGTGACGATGCGGCCCGGTGCGGCACCCAGCGGCGACGGCGCGACGGTGCCCGGGCCGGTGATGTCGAACGCCAGCACCAGCCGCTCGGTGGTCAGCGCGGTGTAGACGGTCTTGCCATCGGGCGACAGGCCGACCCCGTTCATGTTCGGCCCGCGCACCGCGCAGGTGATGCTGCTGCCGTCGGCCTTGGCGTAGTAAAGCCCGCCATAGGTCGTACCCATGTCGTTGTGCTTGCCGAGGTCGGTGAACCAGAAGCCGCCGGTCGAATCGAAGACGATGTCGTTGGGGCCACTCAGGCTGCCGCCCTCGATCTTCTGGTACAACCGCTCGACCTTGCCGGTCGACAGGTCGATGCGCTCGATGCGGCCGGTTTCATAGTCTGCGGCCTGCACGCCGGGAATCCGCAGCCCGTCCATCATCGACCATTTGAAGCCGCCGTTGTTGCACACGTATAGCGCGCCATCAGGGCCGATTGCCGCGCCGTTGGGGCCGCCGCCGGGCTTGGCGATGACCTGCTTGCGGCCATCGGGCAGCACCCGCGTCACCTGCCCGAGCGCGATTTCGACGAGCACGATCGAGCCGTCCTCCATCCAGATCGGGCCTTCGGGAAAGGCGAGGTCTTCGGCGACGATGCTGTGCGGATACATGGTGGTTCCTCCCAAGGTGTTGTTTTTTTCGATACAACCGACGCGGGCAGGCGAGTGCAAGCAGATTCGACGAAAGAGCCTCCGGCGGGCAGGCCTGAGGCCTGCACTCAAAAATTCAAGTCATTCCCGCGCAGGCGGGAATCCACGTGCGGCAACGGCGATAAGATGGATTCCCGCCTGCGCGGGAATGACAATTGCACTTGAAATCGGGTGCAGGCCTCAGGCCTGCCCGCCGGAGGCTCTTCCTTCGTCTGCCGATCTGCACTAACTTAGTTCACGTTACGTTCGCCTGAAGGATGGCCGTTGGACCCGATGATCTTGATTGCCGTGGCTGTCGTGCTGGCGGTGACCGCGCTGGCCTGCTGGCTGTTGTGGGGGCGCCCGCTCGCCGCCGCACGCGCCGACACCGCGCGCCATGTCGCGACGATCAGCGCCGCTGCAGTCGCCGAGCGCGGCTATGAGGTCGAGTTGGCCAACTTGCGCGGCGTCGGCGAGCGGCTGGGCAAGGTTGACGCCGAACGCGCCGCACTAGCCGAGGAACTCGCGGGGTTGAAGGCGCAAGCCGACGAGCGCGACCGTCAGCATCTGAGCCAGCTGGCGCTCCTCAACGAGAAGTTCGCCGCGGTGGCGACACAGGCGCTCGACGGCGCGCAGGCGAAGTTCGCTGCCGCCGCCGAGGAAGCGCTGCTGCGCCACCGCGAGGCAGCCGGCGCAGGGCTGGAGATCAACCGCAACCAGATGGCCGAACTGATCGCGCCGATGCGCGAGACATTGGGCAAATATGAGGAGCAGCTCGCGGCGATCGAAAAGACCCGCGCCGAAGGCTACGGCCAGCTGACGCAGCTGCTCGACCAGGTGGCACGCGGGCAGGACCGCGTGGCCGGGGCGACGCAGAAGCTCGAAAACGTGCTGCGTTCGTCGGGCAAGGCGGCGGGCCGCTGGGGCGAAGAACAGTGCCGCAACGTGCTCGAACTCGCGGGGCTGGTCGACGGCGTCGATTTCACCGCGCAAACCTCGGTCGAAAGCGAAGGCGGCCGCCAGCGTCCCGATTTCACCGTCACGCTGCCCGGCGGCCGT
>CALDHQ010000286.1 GCA_937894055.1 uncultured Polymorphobacter sp. | reverse complement strand
TTGAAGAGCGCCAAACAATCGGGTGCAGGCCTCAGGCCTGCCCGCCGGAGGCTCTATCGAGCAACGCCCCAACCCGCGCCGCATCAAGCGGAAAGCCCGCATCGATCCACGCCGCTTCGAACAGTTCCAACCGCCGGCTGACATCGGGGCCGACAGTTACGCCGCGCGCGATCAAATCGCGACCGGTGGCGGGCATTTTGGGGCGCTGCCAGTGCGCCAGCGTGTCGGCATGGCCAAGGTTTTCGGGATGGCTGGCAGCGTCGAGCAGCAAGCGGTCGATGGCCGATGCGGCGCCGTCGTGCCAGGCGAAGCGCCACATCTCGGCGGCGTCGAAGCGCGTCGCGGTGGCCACCAGCCGGCGACGTTCGTCGTTCGACAGCCGCAGCCGATAGGCAATTTCGGTGAGCAGCGCGGCATCGACAGGCAGCAGTGCCGCGAGGCGCCGTACCCAGTTGGGCTCAGGCTCGACTGCCACCAGTGCTGCCAGTCGCGCGGCGCCGTCGGGCAGGATTTCGGGGAGCACCGGTCGCAGGATGCCGGCATCGATCATCAGCGCGACGGTCGGCGTCGGGTCGGTGACCACCAGCAGCTTCGAGACTTCATCGCGGATGCGCTCGCGCGACAGCGCCATCAGGTCGTTGGCACGTGCCGTGCACGCCGCCATGCCGTCGGCGTCGGGCGCGCCGGCGCCGAAACGTGCGTGGAAGCGAAAGAAGCGCAGGATGCGCAGATGGTCCTCGGCAATGCGTTCGAGCGGTGTGCCGATGAAGCGCACCCGGCGCGCTTCCAAATCGGCCATGCCGCCGAAGAAGTCGTCAATCTCGCCGGTGTCGGGGTCGGCGTAGAGCGCGTTGATGGTGAAATCGCGCCGGGATGCATCCTCCTGCCAGTCATCGCTATAGGCAATGGTTGCCCGGCGGCCATCGGTTGACACATCGCGACGCAAGGTGGTGACCTCTACCGGGCCGGATGGCAGGACAGCGGTCACCGTGCCATGTTCGATCCCGGTCGGGACCACCTTGATCTGCGCTGCTCGGAGCCGCGCCATCACGGCGTCTGGCAATAATAATGTGGCGCAATCGATATCTGCCACACGATGACGCAGCAAGCCATCACGCACCGCGCCGCCGACAAAACGGATCAGCCCATCGCCCGCCCCCAGCACGTCGAGCAATTGCGGCAAACCGTCATGACCATCAAGAATTTCACGCGGCAACCGCATCACCACAACCCCCGCAGCCGATGACCGATATTGACCAGCATGGCCGCCGTCGCGCCCCAGATGAAGTACTCGCGCAGCGTGCCGTCGGCAGCCAGGCCCTGCCAGGGCATGGACAGGAACTGGCGCTTTCCGCCTTCGTAGTCGAACACGTGGCGACGGTGGTGGGCGGGGGTCATCAGGTACTGCAGCGGCACCTCGAAGGCCTCGGCCA
>CALDHQ010000285.1 GCA_937894055.1 uncultured Polymorphobacter sp. | reverse complement strand
TGCGGATCCAGCGCGCCGTCCGCCTCGTCGGTGAACAGGGTCGTGTATCGGCGTCCCGTGTTTCGGGCCAGGTACAGCGCGATCGCCCGGGTCAGGCAAAGCTCCACCAACGTCCGCTCGCCCCCGCTCATCATGCCGACGCTCTTGCTGTCGCCGGTGTCGCCGTCGTGCACGACGATGTCGAAGCCCTCCTTCTGCTCGCCCTTGGACGTTTCCAGCAAGGTGTGGATGGACACCGTGAAGCGCGAACCGTAGCACGCCAGTAGCAGGTCGTTGGTCAGCCCCGACAGGGTAGGACCGGCGTCGTCGATGGCCAGGGCAAGATCATCTACCAGCACATCGGCGTCGTCACCGAAGTCGTCGACGAGATTTGCGCGGCGGTCGCGGCAGCGTGACACTTGCGCGTGTGTTGATTGTTGCCGGCTCGGATTCGGGCGGTGGCGCCGGTATCCAGGCCGATATCAAGACGGTGACGATGCTTGGCGGCTATGCGGCGACCGCGGTCACCGCGATTACCGTGCAGAATACGCTTGGCGTCAGCGCTATCGTGCCCATCGCGCCCGACGTGGTCGCGGCGCAGATGCGCGCGGTGCTCGATGATATCGGCGCCGACATCGTCAAGATCGGCATGTTGGGTGATGCGGCAGTGATCGCTGCGGTCGCCGACGTGTTGCGCGACGCGCGGCTGCCGGTGGTGCTCGACCCCGTGATGGTCGCCAAGGGCGGCGCGGCGCTGCTCGAAGATGACGCGGTCGAGGCGATGCTGCGGTTGCTGGTGCCGCTGGCGACGGTGGTGACGCCGAACACGCCCGAACTCGCGGCGCTGGCGGGCAGCGATATCGAGGACGAGGGCGATGTCGTGCTGGCGGCGCAGGAATTGCTCGACCTCGGCGCGCGCGCGGTGCTGGCCAAGGGCGCGCACATGGACGGCGCGGAGATTGCCGACTGGCTGGTGACGCCGTCGCTGCAGACGCGCTTCGTGTCGGCGCGCATCGACACGGTGCACACGCACGGCACCGGCTGCACGCTGGCATCGGCGCTGGCGACGTTGCTGGGGCAGGGCGTGGCACTGCCCGAAGCGGTCGAGCGGGCGCGTGACTATGTCCAGGCGGCGATCCGCGCGGCGCCGGGCTTTGGCGCCGGTCATGGACCGCTGGGGCATAACTGGGCGCTGGCGCGCTGAAACCCGATTTCGCGCATGAAGCGGCGCTTGGTGGCCGCGTTGCCGGCGTTGACGAGGCCGGGCGCGGGCCGTGGGCGGGGCCGGTGGTCGCCGCTGCGGTGGTGCTCGATCCGGCGCGGATTCCGGCGGGGCTCAACGATTCCAAGCAGCTTTCGGCGGCGCGGCGTGCGGCGCTGTTCGATGAGATCATGGCGGTCGCCGCGGTTGGCGTCGGGATCGTCGAGGTCGCCGAAATCGACCGCATCAACATCCTGCAGGCGACGTTCGCGGCGATGACGCGCGCGGTGGCGCCGCTCGAGCCTGACCATGTGCTCGTCGACGGGAACCGCGCGCCGCGCTGGTATTATGCCACGCAGACCGTCGTCGGCGGCGACGGCCGCTGCCTGTCGATTGCCGCCGCCAGCATCATCGCCAAGGTGACCCGCGACCGCATCATGGAGGCGCTCGACGCCGACTTCCCCGGCTATGGCTGGGCGGCGAACAAGGGCTATGGCACGCCCGAACACAGCGCCGGTCTCGACCGGCTCGGCGTGACGATCCACCACCGCCGCAGCTATGCGCCGATCGCCAAACGAATAGTCTGAACGCTGAGTCTTTTGAGTCACACCACTAGGGGTTGTGGGTGCGTGGCCGGGCAAGACTCAACGCCTAGCGATTTCGCGCATGGAATCAGCTTTGCACGCTAAATGACTGATTCGTGACGCTATTGACGCGCGACTCGCGACGAATCACGGATAGCCCAACCAAGTTTCAGGGGCTGCATCATGATCAAATTGAAGACCGACCGCGTCATTCTGGGCGATTGCATCGAAGCGATGAACGCGTTGCCGGCAAAGTCGGTCGACCTGATTTTCGCCGATCCGCCGTACAATCTGCAGCTGGCGCAGGACCTGTATCGCCCCGAAGGCAGCCGCGTCGATGCGGTCAACGATGACTGGGACAAGTTCGACACCTTTGCGACCTATGACGCCTTCACCCGTGCTTGGCTCAAGGCCGCGCACCGCATCCTGAAGGACGACGGCACGATCTGGACAATCGGCAGCTATCACAACATCTTCCGCGTCGGCACCGCGCTGCAGGACCTGGGGTTCTGGGTGCTCAACGACATCATCTGGCGCAAGGCCAACCCGATGCCCAATTTCAAGGGCACGCGCTTCACCAACGCGCATGAAACGCTGATCTGGTGCTCGAAATCCGAGGATGCGCGCTACCATTTCAACTACACCGCGATGAAGGCCTTGAACGAAGACCTGCAGATGCGGTCGGACTGGGTGCTGCCGATCTGCACCGGCAACGAGCGCATCAAGATCGACGGCATCAAGGCGCACCCGACGCAAAAGCCTGAATCGTTGCTCTATCGCGTGCTGCTGGCGTGCACCAAGCCCGGCGACATCGTGCTCGACCCGTTCTTCGGCACCGGCACGACGGGCGCGGTGGCGAAGCTGCTCGGCCGCCACTGGATCGGCATCGAGCGCGATACCCGCTATGCAGCAATCGCCGAGGCAAGGATTGCCAACCTGCTGCCGTTATCAGGAGGCGCCCTGACGGTAAGCCAGGAGCGTCGCAGCGTTCCCAAAATCCCCTTCGGTGCGCTGGTTGCAGCAGGAATGGTCCGGGCAGGCACCCGCCTGCTCGGACCACATCGCCGCTGCGAAGCCGTTGTGCGCGCCGATGGTTCGATTGCCGTCGGCGATCTCGTCGGCGAGTCCGTCGGAGCGGCGAGTGGCAGCGGTCTTCACGGCTTGCTCGAGGGAATTGATCTGGCGGGCGACGACCTCTTTGAGCTCGGCGGGTTGGAAACCGAATTGCAGGGCGCGGCGCAGTTCCTGATCGGCGACGAAGATCTCCGCCTCGCGCGCCAGCGTGCGCATGTCAGCCAGCAGCCCGCCCCACAGCTTGCGCGCCTCCCACCAGCGGTCATAGGCGGCATTGTTGCGGAACCCCAGGAACAGCGACAGCGCCACGCCAAAGACGGCGAAGGGCGTCCCGTTCGACAGGGCCAGCGGCACCACCTTCAGGTCCAGCCAGACGATGAGCCCCGAAATCGCTGCAAGGCTCAGCACCGGGGCGGCGATATGCGGCAGCACCGATCCGCGCACCGCGAACAGGAGCTGCCACAGACCCGGCTTTTCCCGGACAATCACAGAGCGCGCCAGCCGATGTCGCGGCGGCAAAAGCCGCCGGGCCAGTCGATGCGGTCCACCAGCGCATAGGCTTCGGCCCGCGCCTCGGCCAGCGTCGCGCCGCGCGCCGTGACGTTGAGCACCCGCCCGCCCGTGGCGATGATCTGCCCGTCGCGGCTGGCGGTGCCGGCGTGGAACACCATGTGACGGCTGTCTTCGGGCAGCTCCTCCAGCCCGCGGATCTGGCTGCCCTTGCCATAGGCCCCGGGATAGCCCTGCGCGGCCAGAACCACCGTCAGCGCGTGATCTTCGGCCCAGGACACGCGCGCGTCGGCCAGTCGCCCTTCGGCGCAGGCCAGCAGCAGGTCCAGCGCCTGCGCGCCCAGCCGCATCATCAGCACCTGGCATTCGGGATCGCCGAAGCGGGCGTTGAACTCGACCAGCCTGGGACCCGTCGAGGTGAGCATCAGGCCGGCATAGAGCACGCCGACGTACGGGTGGCCCTCCTCGGCCATGCCGCGTACGGCGCGCATGATCATTTCCTCATAGGCCTGCTGGGCGATGCCGGAGGTGAGGATCGGGGCCGGGCTGTAGGCGCCCATGCCGCCGGTATTGGGGCCCTGGTCGCCGTCGAAGGCGCGCTTGTGGTCCTGGGCCGCGCCGAACAGGATCGCGTCCGACGCCTTGGCAGTGGCAATGGTCTCTGCGGGCAGCGGATGGCCGGTGGCGCGCCCATGTGAACGCGTGCCTCGCCGGGGCGTATCAGCAATTGTTCAGCCGGATCGGCTTGCTGGTGCTGCTGGAGGCGCCCGGTTTTGAGGTGGTCCAGCAATGGCGGACTGAGCAGGAGCATGAACTGCGCCGTACCCATGATGACCATCCCGACAGCGCGATCATGAGCGATGAAGAGGTCGCTGCCTTCGAAGCCCTCAAGGCCAAGATCGAAGCGACTTCGGCAGCCATTGATCGGGAAGCTGCCCTGATCGTAGATCGGAAGAGCACACGTCTGAACTCCAGTCACGCC
>CALDHQ010000284.1 GCA_937894055.1 uncultured Polymorphobacter sp. | reverse complement strand
CAAAGCCACGCCGTCGGACGGGTTCGGGCGGGGTTTCCGCCCGCCCCGCCGGCCGCGCTAGGCGCGAGTCTGCTTCGAAGTCAAAATTCGCAAGGGCAAATTTTGCCTTCGGCGCAGCCGCGCCTAACGGTAAAAGATATGGTTCCCGATGCGGCTGACCATGCGGCGGTCGGTCCAGTTCGGCGACACGCGCGTGGCGTGGAACGACATCGCCTTCGGGGCGACTTCGCGGTAGCTGTCGGTCAGCGCGATCAGCGCGATGGCCTGCGCGACCTTCCAGTCGTTCGAGCTGAACGCCGGCGTGCGGTTGCGCGCGAAGGTGAACTGGCCGGGCTGGTAGACGACGCCGCAGATGCTGCTGGCGTAGCGGCCCGATGCGACGCGGTTCTGAATGACCTGCGCGACGGCAAGCTGGCCTTCGAGCGGTTCGCCGCGCGATTCGAAATAGACTGCAGTAGCGAGGCACTTGAAGTCTTCGGTCATTTCGATCGGCACTTCGTCGGCACCGGTGGTGGCGACGAGCTTCGACAGATGCGCCGGCTGCGGCGCGTCGTCGATGCGGAAGCGCGGTTCGTTGTTCGCGGCAATGATGGAATCGGATTCGAGCGGCACGGCGGCGGCGCGGAGCTGCGCGGTGCGGGCGTCGATGGCGGCGAGATCCTCGGCAGTGAGGTCGGTGCCAGCTACATCGGTATAGAAGGTGTCATTGGTATCCCCGACCGCATTGATCTGCGGTTCGGACGGCATCTGGCCCGCGGCAAGAAGCGCGAAACTGGCGAGAGCCAAGGCGAGTACACGGCGTTTAATGGTCATTCACTCAACTGCTACCCACGTCCGGTTTTCTGTCCGCGTTGGTTTCGGCATTAGTCCCGATGTTGTGGGAGCCGAAACGCGCTGGGCTGAACAAAGTCCGGGCCGCTTGGGTTAAACTTGCTGGTCCCGCCCAAGGGGCCAGCATGCGTTAATGTGCAGGTGAGCGACCGCGCCGTTAAGGTCAAGTTCAGGCGATCGGTTCGTCGATGAACCGTGCAGGATCGGGGGTGTCCAGTTCAATGACCCACAGATCAGGGTCGAATCCGCGCTGTCGTTTGACCCAGTCGGCGACGGCTTCGCCCTGTGCGGCGACGCGCCAGCGATAGTCGCCGTCGGCCGCGATGGCGCGCTGGAACGCGGTCTCGGCACCGTCGCGGGCGCGGTGAATCAAGATGACTGCGCCGCTGATATCATCGCCGCGGTGGAGGACGGTGGCGAAGTCGCCGGCCGCCGAAACGCGGCGCAGCAACGCGCTCGTCCAGGTCTTGGCGGTAAGGCGCGGCCCCGTCATCGTCTGCGGCCGCGCGTCGCGTCAGGCCGCGCGGTCTTGGACCGCGACACCGACGCCGAGCAGCTTCGCCAGCGCCTCGGCCGACGGTGCGGCGCGGAGCTTTTCGACGAGCGCCGCATCGCGCAACAGCCGGCTGATGCGCGCCAGTGCCTTCAACGGTTCAGCACCAGCTTCAATCGGTGCGAGCAGCAACACGACCAGATCGACAGGCGCACCATCGAGCGCGCCATAGTCCACCGGCGTCGCGAGCGTCGCAAACACCGCGACCATATGGTCGAGACCGGCAAGGCGCGCGTGCGGAATCGCAATCCCGCCACCAAAGCCTGTAGTGCCGAGCAGCTCGCGCGCATTGACCGCTTCGGCAATGCACGCCGCATCGATGGCGCAAAACTGCGCGGCATGGCTGGCCAACATCGCCAGCAGTGCCGGCTTGTCCGCCGCCGACACGCCGTGGAGAACCGCCCCGGGGGGCAGCAAATCGGTAATCATGTTAAATCCGCTTCGGGTATTCTTGGTATCAGGCGCGTGGTTCGACCCAGCCGATCGTGCCGTCTTCACGGCGATAGACCATGTTGTGCGCGCCGGTGCGGCTGTTCTTGAACATCAGCGCGCCGGTGTTGCGCAGATCGAGCATCATCACCGCATCCGAAACGCTGGCATCGGGAATATCGACGCGTGTCTCGGCGATGACGACAGGGTTGTCGGCCACATCGACTTCGGCCTCTTCGGGTGCCGCTTGCAGGATGTGGTAGTCGGCATTTTCGAGCGCTGCGGCTGCGGCGCGTTCACCATTGCGGTCGGCGCCGGGGCCGTGACGGTCCTTGAGCCGGCGCATATAGCGGCGCAGCTGCTTTTCGATGCGGTCGGCAGCGGCATCGAACGCGATATGCGCGTCGGGCGCGCGCGCCGAGCCCTTCAGAATCAGGTCGGACATGACATGCATGACGATATCGACGTTGAACGCGCTCTGCGGGGCATTCGACAGCGTCACATGCGCCCCGACGGCGCGCGAAAAATACTTGTCGGCAATCGCGTTCAATCGGGTCGAGACATGCGTGCGGAACGCTGCCCCGGTATCGACCTGATGGCCTGAGACCCGGATTTCCATTGCGTTCTCCTTCACGGTTGCGGCGGAGACTCGCGGGTCACCGCCAAGGCTGAAAACATCATGCGCCCATCAAAGGGCAAATCCTAGTTCTACTACGGCATGGAGCATGAAAATCATGCTAGCCACACCGGGTCTTTCAACTTGGTGACGAAAGCCGCGTGGCGCTCGAGCTCTTCGGGCGAAGCGTGGTGTGCGCGCGCCGGAACGAGCGTACGTTCAACCGCCGCTGCCTCGGGCTCGGCGGTTGCGGCCAAATCGAAGCCAATCTGGCGGCCGCCGGTCAGTTCGACATAGACCCGCGCCAGCAATTCGGCATCAAGCAGCGCGCCATGCTTGGTGCGCGCCGACAGGTCGATGCCGTAGCGGTTGCACAGCGCATCGAGCGTGTGCTTGGCGCCGGGATGCTTCTTGCGGCTGATCTCAAGCGTGTCGATGGCGCGCGTCGGCGGCAGTTCCTTCATGCCGGCGCGGCGCAGTTCGAAATTGAGGAACGCCATGTCGAACTGGGCATTGTGCGCAACCAGCGGCGCATCTCCCAGGAAATCGAGCAATTCAGGATGGCTCGGCCAGTCGGCCTGCGAGCCGAAGTTCTCGCTCGTTTTGACAAGGCCGACGCCGAGCAGGTTTTCCCACGCGCGGTTCACCCACACGCGCGCGGTGAGCGGATTGGAGCTGCTGGCGATCCACTTTGCCAAAGCCATGCGGCGCTGCTGCTCGGGCGTTTTGTTCGTCATCTTTAAATCGCCGAGCGCACTGAGCACGGCGGGTGTGACGGGCTCCTTCGGCTGCTCGGGATCACCGCGATTGAGCACATGAATCATGTCCGGCTCACGGAAGGTGCCTGCAAAGGCGAGCTGGCCTTGCTCTCCGACTTTGATCTTCTTGGCGAGAGCACCGCGCTCGTTGAGAAGGGTGCGCACTTCCTTCGCTTGGTCTTCTGGCAGCCCTTTAAAGATGAACTCGGGGCCTGCGCCGAGTCCGACGAGATGAGAAGCACGATCACTGGCATCTGCCACGACTTGCCATTGGTCCGCATGAGCCACTTCGATGCTGTAATCGAGCGGCACCCGGTCCACGAGTTTGCCCAGACGGTCGCGGCTCCAGACGACACGCGTGATCTCCTCCTCGTGGGCAAACTCCAGCTCC
>CALDHQ010000283.1 GCA_937894055.1 uncultured Polymorphobacter sp. | reverse complement strand
AACATGCCTCCCAGACGCACGGCCCACACGATCACCATCGCCGCGATGCTCAATTCACGAACGCCAGCCAGCGCGCTCAGGCGTCGTCATTGCTGGCCAGTCTGGCCTGATCATGCTGGCGTCAGTTGCTGACCCGGCCACACGCTGGGCGCTCGGGGTTGAGTTTGACGGGCGTGCCTTTCGCGGCTGGCAAACACAGCAGGCCGGTGTGGCCAGCGTGCAGGAAGCCCTGGAAGCGGCCATCTCGCGTGTGGCTGATCACAAGGTCATTGTGCATGGTGCCGGCCGTACCGATGCCGGCGTGCATGGCTCCGGCATGGTCGCGCATTTTGACAGCGCCGCTGCGCGCAGCGAGTACAACTGGCTCATGGGCATCAATACCCTGTTGCCGGAATCGATTGCCGTGCGCTGGATCAAGCCGGTGTCGCCCGATTTCCATGCCCGCTTCAAGGCCGTGGCCCGCCGCTTCGATGCCGATGATGCGGACGCTTTCATCATCAAGGAACGGATGAAACAGCCCGATGGCGTTCGAGCCGCCGCCGATCGCCGCGCATAGCAAATCGGGCAAACGGCCTTCGGCCTCCAGAATCTGCGCGCGCGCTTCCTTGCCGATCACCGACTGGAAATCGCGCACCAGCTCCGGATACGGGTGCGGGCCGGCCGCGGTGCCGATGATGTAAAAGGTGTCGTGGACGTTGGCGACCCAGTCGCGCAGCGCGTCGTTCATCGCGTCCTTGAGCGTCTTCGAGCCCGATTCGACGGCGCGCACTTCGGCGCCGAGCAGCTTCATGCGGAAGACGTTGGGCGCCTGGCGGGCAATGTCGCGCGCGCCCATGTAGATGACGCACGGCAGGCCGAAGCGCGCCGCGACGGTGGCGGTGGCGACGCCGTGCTGGCCGGCGCCGGTTTCGGCGATGATCCGCGTCTTGCCCATGCGGATGGCGAGCAGGATCTGGCCGATGCAATTGTTGATCTTGTGCGCGCCGGTGTGGTTGAGTTCGTCGCGCTTGAAATAGATCTTCGCGCCGCCGAGTTCCTCGGTGAAGCGCGGCGCATAATAGAGCGGGCTCGGGCGCCCGACATAATGCTTCATCAGGTCGTCGAACTGCGCGGTGAACGCCGGATCGGCCTGTGCGGCGCGATAGGCGGTTTCGAGATCGAGGATCAGCGGCATCAGCGTTTCGGCGACATAGCGCCCGCCGAACGCGCCGAAATGGCCGTTCGCATCGGGACCTGATCTCAAGCTTGCTGTTGCCACTACGCCCTCACTGCCGCGACGAATGCGCGGATTTTCTCGACCGACTTGACGCCCGGTGCGTCCTCGACCCCCGACGACACATCGACCAGCGGCGCCGCCGTCGCGGCGAGTGCCGCACCGACATTGCCGGCATCGATGCCGCCTGCGAGACCCCATGCCATGCCGGGATTGAAACCGCCAAGCAATTGCCAGTCGAAGCGCAGCCCGTTGCCGCCGCTGAGGGGTGCTCCACTAGGCGCTTTGGCATCCAACAGCAACCGGTCGGCGACCCCCTGCGACGCCTTGACCGCCGCGGCAATGTCGGCACGCGTCGTGACGCCAGTGGCACGCCAGACTTCGCGGCCGTGACGGCGCACCTCGGCAATGCGCGCTGGGGTTTCGCTGCCATGGAGCTGCAATACGTCAACGAAAGTCGCCGCCGCCGCCAGCAACGCGTCATCGGCATCGACAAACACGCCGACGCTTTTGACGTGCGCCGGCAGCCGTGCCGCGAGTGCGGCAGCAGCCTCCAGCGACACGCAACGCGGGCTGCGCGTCACGAACATGAAGCCGATATGGCTGACGCCCGCCGCGACGGCCGCATCGAGCGTGTCAGGCGTCGACAGCCCGCAAATCTTGATCAGCGTCATGGCGGTTAAAGGCTGGCGGCAATGGCCGCCGCTGCCGCCGCCGGATCGGCAGCGCCGGTGATCGGCCGGCCGATGACCAGCATCGACGCGCCGGCGTCGAGCGCGGCGCGCGGCGTCATCACGCGCTTCTGGTCACCTACCTCGGCGCCTGCGGGGCGCACGCCGGGGACGACGAAATAGCCGTTCGGCCACGCCGCCTTCATCGCGGCGACCTCGTGCGGCGAGCAGACGATGCCGTCGAGCCCTGCGGCGCGTGTCAGTCCGGCAAGCCGCGCGACTTGCGCTGCCGCACCGTCACCAACGCCCATTGCCGCCATGTCTGTATCGTCGAGGCTGGTCAGCACGGTGACCGCGATCAGCTTGGTCCGCGCCGGGCAGGCTTCGCGCGCTGCCGCCAGCATCGCCGCGCCGCCACCGGCATGGACATTGACCACCGCGAGATCGAGAACCGACAGCGACCGCAGCGCGCCGGCGACGGTGTTGGGAATGTCGTGCAGCTTGACGTCGAGGAACACCGGCAGCCCGAGTTCAGCGACCGCGCGGACGCCCGCCGGGCCGTTCGCCATGAAGAATTCGAGCCCGAGCTTCAAGCCGCCGACATGCGCGCCGACCGCACGCGCCAGCGCCTGCGCGCGCGCCAGGTCGGGCGTGTCGACCGCGACAAAGACCGGGTTGGCGCTCACTCGGATCGCGCGATCGAAACCGGCTCGATACCCACCGGCTGGGCGCGCTCGATCAGCGTGTCGCCCACCGCCTTTTCGGCGCGCGCCAGCTTGCGCTTCCACGTCGTACGCGACGCGATGTGCATCAGATAGGTCGGCAGGAACCCCGCCAGGAACGCCAGCAGCACCAGCGCCGGCTTCTTGATGACGATCGACCACGGCCCGAGCGCGATATCGACATCGGTCCAGTTGAAGAACACGAACGCCAGAAACACGGCGAACGCCATGCCGGTCAGAATGAGTTTGATGGTCCGCATTGCAAATCCCCCGATAGCGCCATCCGGACTAGAGCCCAAGCCGTAAACGCATCGCTAACGGCGCGCGTTTCAGATTTCGCCGTCGACAGGTTCGAGTCC
>CALDHQ010000282.1 GCA_937894055.1 uncultured Polymorphobacter sp. | reverse complement strand
GTCGCCCGCACCACTGACGTCGTAAACCTCGCGCGCCTGCGCCGGCACATGCAGCTTGCTGCCGCGCCGGTACAGCGTCATGCCCTCTTCGCTGCGCGTCACCAGCAAGCCGCCGAGTCCGAGCCGCTGGCGCAGCGCCTGCGCCTTGCTGTTGAGCATCGCCTCGCCGGTCCAGCGCCCCGTCACCGCGCGCAGTTCAGCGCGATTGGGCGTCACCAGCGTGGCGCCGCGATAACGCGAATAGTCTTCCCCTTTGGGGTCCACCAGTACCGGTATGCCGCGCTTGCGGGCCAGCGCGGCCAGGCGCACCTCGGGCACGTCGTCGCGCAGCGCCACGAGCATAGCGGGCAGCACGTGCTTGACGGCCTGCTCCTGCGTGAGGTCGCACCAGGCGATCTGCTCGAGCTTCGCCGGCAGGTCCTTCGCCACGTCCCGCTTGAGGCGGCGCAGCAGGAAGCGCAGGCGGCGGATGCGGAATTCGAGGTCGTAGCGCCGCAGGAACTCGACAAACGGCGAATGCGCGCCGCCCCGCGCGGTGACCTGTGCCACCTCGCCAAGCTTGCGCGCGGTGACATTATCCCAGATTTCGCGGCGCAGCTCGGCGGCACCGCCGCGCATGTCGAAGCCGCCGAGGTGGATCAGCCGGCCGATCAGCGATTCGACGACGCCGGCGAATTTGAGCTGGCCGTAGGCGGCATAGGCGAAGCCCGCCTCGACCGCCGCCAGCGTCTGCGTCTTGCTGCGCCATTCGGACAGCCGCGCCGGCGTCAGCTTGCGCAGGAAGAACCGCCGGCCGACAGCGCGCGCGATCGCCGCGTCGACTTGCGGCTGCATGCCGTCGACGACATAGCGCAGCCGCCGCACGCGCGCCGACACGCCTTCGATGGCTTCAAGGTTGTCGCGGATCGGCTGTTCGCGCGGGATGTCGGCCAGGCTGCGCAGGATGGTGGTGAAGAACCCCGGTGGCGCGCCGGCCTTGCCCGCCGGATCGCCACGGGCGCCGGGCTTGGGGTCGATATAGACGAAGCGCCGGTCGACTTCGCGGTGCGCCGGGCGGTGGCGCAGCGCCTCGATTGCTGGCCCGAACGGCCGGTTGTTGAGCACGCTGCCGTCGATCAGTGTCGCACCTTCAGGGGTCAGACCGGCAGAAAAGCGGCGCGGCATGATGCGTCGCAGGAATGCGTCGCGCCCCGGCCATGACACGCCGCGCGCCGCCAGCACTGCGTCTATTTCGCCGACCTGCGTTGGCGGAAACGCGCCGGGGAACGACGCCGTGGCACGTGCCGCCAGTGTCAGTTCGGCACGGTGGCCGAGGCTGCGCGCCGTGGTGAACGTCGAGCCATCGTCGATTTCGCTGTGGAACCCAATGATCAGCCGGTGCTCGGTTTCGATGATCTCCTTGGGCGAATGCAGCTGCAGATTCTGCGGCGAGCCGTGGAAATCGGTAACGGTGACGAACAGGTCGAGCGGCTGGCTGGCCGGAATCAACGGCGGCCCGGGCGGCGCCTTTTCCATCGCGGTCAGCGCGTCGAACAGATAGCCCGAAAATCCCGGCCCCGAAAACGGCGGCTGGAACCAGCGCGAGCGGATGAAGCGCGACAGCTTGGCGCGGACTTCGGCGCGCGCTTCGGGGTCGAGGTCCTCCTCCATATTGTCGGGCAGGCGATTGGTGCGGCCGTTGAGCCACCAGATCATCGGGCGTGCCCACCACTTTGAAAACTTGCTCGATGCGGCCTCGGCGTCGAGCAGATTGTCGATGTCGGCGTTGACCAGCCAAAGGTCGCGTAGCGCCTCCATGTCATAACCGCCGGCAATCGCGTGCGCGAGCTGGATGCCGTTGATGCCGCCCGCCGATGCGCCGGCGACGATATCGACGATGACATGCAGATCGACCTGTTCGCCGATGACATCGAGCAATTCGGCATAGACGTCTTCGGTGCAAGCGTCGGGCAACGCGCAGGCGCTGGTCAGCCGGGCGCGTGCCGTCGAGGCGCGGAGCAGCTTCCACACCTCCTTGGTGATGCCGTGCATGTAGATCGCCAGGCTGACGCCGCCGTAGCAGACGAGTGCGAGCCGCAATTCCTTCTCGCGCATGCGCGCTGTTTCCCCAACCCGGGCGCCCGGCACCCGCCGCAACTAAATACGGCATTTGCGCCGCGCACAACACTGCGTTGATTTGGCGGCGAAATAATTGCTGCAGCGGGTGAAGCTTTGTAGGGCTTTGCTGGCATTTTGAATCACAGGGGGCACCCGGCGCATGATCATCGTCATTGGCACTTTGCGATTTCCACCCGACGCACTGGCGACATTGCGCCCGGCGCTCGCCGCGCTGGTCGAAACGACGCGGCGCGATGATGGCTGTTTCACTTATGATGTCGCCGAGGATGTGTTTGATCCGGGCCTGCTGCGCTTTTCGGAAAGCTGGCCCGATCGCGCCAGCCTCGACCGCCACCTCAATGCGCCGCACATAGCCCCGTGGCGTGCCGCAGCCGCGGCACACGGGCTGATCGCGCGCGCGTTCACGGCTTACGAGGCCAGCGCGCCGACGCCGGTCTAGGTGAACGCTTGCGGAAACGTCGCGACCGCCTAGTCTGGGCGCAACCGGGGGAATTGCCATGCAGCTGCGTTTGATGTTGCCGTTTGCCGCGCTGCTGCTGATGGCGCTGACCCCAGCGCCGCCTCCCGCACCGCTCGACCGCATCGCCCGCGACTATGTCCAGCTGACGCTGGAGGCCGGCACGCATGAGGACGGCTATGTCGATGCCTATTACGGCCCGCCCGAATGGGCCGCCGCCGCCAAGGCCAAGCCGCGCTCGGTTGCGCAACTCAAGGCCGCCGCTACCGCGCTCGAGGCCGAGGCCCGCGCCGTCGGTCCCGCAGCACGGACGCCGATCGAGCGCCAGCGCGCCGCCAACCTCGCGCTGCAACTGCACGCCGCGCAAATCCGGCTGGCGATGATCGACGGTGCCAAATTCAGTTTCGACGACGAAGCCTTCGGGCTGTTCGGCGTGCATCCGGTGCTCAAGCCGCTCGCCGACTATGACCCGACGTTGGCTGAAATCGACAAGCTGCTGCCCGGCCCGGGGCCGCTGTGGCAACGCGTCGACAGTTGGCGCAACGCGGCGCTGATCCCCGCCGCCAAGCTCGATGCGGTGATGCAGGCGGCGATTGCCGAATGCCGGGCGCGGACGCTGGCGCACATCGCGCTGCCCAAGGATGAGAAGTTCACGCTCGAATTCGTCAAGAACCAGCCGTGGAGCGGCTACAACTGGTACAAGGGCAACGCCACCAGCCTGATCCAGGTCAACACCGACCTGCCCGTCGAAATGTCGCGCGCCGTCGGGCTCGGCTGCCACGAAGGCTATCCCGGCCATCACGTCTATAATGTGCTGCTCGAACAGCAGCTGACGCGCGGCCGCGGCTGGGTCGAATTCAGCGTCTATCCGCTCTACAGCCCGATGTCGCTGCTCGCCGAAGGCTCGGCCAATTACGGGCGCTATCTGGCGTTTCCGGGCGACGAGCAGGCGGCATTCGAAGCGCGCACGCTCTATCCGCTCGCCGGGCTCGATCCGGCGTTGGCGCGCCGCAACGTGGCGCTCTATGCCGCGCTCGAACGGCTGGGCGGGGCGCGACTGACCATCGCGCGCGACTATCTCGATGGCCATATCGACCGCGCCACCGCACTGGCGCTGACGCAGAAATACCTGCTGCTGTCGCCCGAACGCGCCGCGCAGTCGGTCAAGTTCACCGATCACTACCGCAGCTATGTCATCAACTACGGCCTTGGCCAGGATCTGGTGCGCGCGCATATCGAAGCCGCCGGCCCCGACCAGACGGCACGCTGGGCGGCGATGCAGCAAATCCTGTCGCGCCCGACGACACCCGCCGACCTCGGCGCGCGCTGACGGTTGTCGCCAAGGGCGCGGAGGCATATTGTAACGGTATCGCCAGAGGGGAGCTTCGACATGGTCGACAGTCTGCACCGCCGCCTGATGTATCTGTGCAACCTCAGTTATGCGCTCGCCCCCGGTGCCGTTGCCGTGCCGCAGCGCACCGGTGAACTCGGCCGCCGCGACGCTGCGATCGGGCTGGGGCCGCACGGCGCCGTGGTGGCGCGCAACCTGACCGGCAGCATCGGCCGCGATCTGGCGCTGATCGGCCACATCCCCGAAGGCATCGTCATCGCCGTGCGCGGCACCATGCCGCCCGACCCCAAGGCCAACCACAAGACGATGCTCGCGGTGGCGCGCGACTGGCTCAATGACGGCAATCTGTTCGACACCGCGTCGAACGACTTTGTCGACCGCGTCCATGGCGGCTTTGCCGCGGCAGCAGTGGCGCTTTGCGGCGGCGATGACGGCATCAAGGCGAAGCTGACCGCGATGCTGGCGCAGGACGGCATTCCGCAACACATCTATGTCACTGGTCATAGCAAGGGCGGGCCGGTCGCCAACCTGATCGCCTGGGCGATCCGCGCGCGCTGGGGCATCTCCAGCGTGCCGGTCAGCGTCGTCACCTTTGCCGCAGCGCGCACCGGCAACGCCGCGTTTCGCGCCGATTTCAACGCGCGCGGCATCGATTGCACGCGCTACGAGGCGTTTTTCGACCAGGTCCCCAAGCTGCCGCTCGGCACCGACAAGAACAAGGCGCTGCGCAAGCTGCTCGACCACCTCGGCATCAAGCTTTCGGGCGACGGCGTCGGCTTTGTCGGCATCGGCGCCAAGGTCGAGGAAAGCCCGTTCCAGGCGATCTTCAAGAACGCCGGCGGGCTGGTCGACATCGGCAACGGCAAGGTCGATTTCATCGACAACCTCGCGATGATCGTCAAGGCGCACAGCATCGGGCCCGACACCTCGTACGACGGGCTGGTGCCGTAACGGGGGCTTGCAGGCGCGCCGCCGCGCTGCTACGTTCCCGTTTCGTTCGCATCTTCCGGAGTCGCCATGGCCCGCCCCGCCACCCGCTATGTCTGCCAGGCCTGCGGCTCGGTGACGTCGAAATGGATGGGGCAGTGCGCCGACTGCAGCGAATGGAACACCATCCAGCAGGAAGCCGCCCCCGTCGTCAGCGTGTTTTCGGCCAAGCATTCATTGAGCGCCGGTGGTGCGCGCATCGACATGACCGGCCTCAACGACGATGTCGCGCTGCCCGAACGGCTGTCGACCGGCATTGCCGAGCTTGATCGCGCATTGGGCGGTGTGCCCGGCGGTGGGGGCTTGGTCGCCGGCTCGGCGGTGCTGAACGCGGTGCTGGCGCTGCGCCGGGCCTGACGGTTCCGCCCCCGCAGGGGCGGAACGTACCGCGAAGGCGGATCAGTTGCCGGTGGCGGGGGCCGGCGCGGCAGCGGGTGCCGCAGCGGCTGGCGCTCAGCACCCGGGTGCGGGCCTTCGTGGAGTTCATGGCCGATTCACTCGGGCCGGGGTACACGCCGGCCGGCGCGCCGGCCTTGACCCAACGTGAATAGCCGAAGTCCGCGTGCGGAAAACTCCCGCCCGTCACCTGCTCGCGGATCATGCGCTCGACCCCGGCGCGCACCTGTGTGTGCTTGAAGGGCTGATACGTCGCGGCGACCGCGAGGCCCTTGGCCTTGAGCACCTTCTTGAGGTTGTGGAACACCTCGGCGCCGGCGCGGAGGGCCTCGGAGAAGGTGTCGAAGTTG
>CALDHQ010000281.1 GCA_937894055.1 uncultured Polymorphobacter sp. | reverse complement strand
CGCCGAAATCTTCGCCGACCTTGGCTTCGCCGTCGCCGGCGGGCCGGAGATCGAGGACGACTGGCACAATTTCACCGCGCTCAACATCCCGCCCGAACATCCGGCGCGCGCGATGCACGACACCTTCTATTTCCCCGACCAGGCCGGTTCGGAAAAACGCATGCTGCTGCGCACGCACACCTCGCCGGTGCAGATCCGCACGATGATGACGCAGGAACCGCCGATCCGCATCATCGCGCCGGGCCGCGTCTATCGCTCCGATTCGGACGCGACGCACACGCCGATGTTCCATCAGGTCGAAGGCCTCGTCATCGACCGCGACATCACCATGGGCCATCTGCGCTGGACGCTCGAGACGATGGTCAAGGCGTTCTTCGAAGTCGATGACGTGACGTTGCAGTTCCGCCCGAGCTTCTTCCCGTTCACCGAGCCTTCGGTGGAAATCGACGTCGGCTGCTCGTGGAGCGGCGGCACGCTGAGCATCGGCGGCAGCGAAAGCTGGCTCGAGATCTTGGGCGGCGGCATGGTCCACCCGCGCGTCATCGCCAATTGCGGGCTCGACCCCGAAGTCTGGCAGGGCTTCGCGTTCGGCGTCGGCATCGACCGCCTCGCCATGCTCAAATACGGGATGAACGACTTGCGCGCCTTCTTCGATGCCGATCTGCGCTGGCTGAACCACTACGGCTTCCGCGCGCTCGACGTGCCCACATTGAGCGGCGGAGTCGGCGCATGAAGTTCACCCTGAGCTGGCTCAAGGAGCACCTCGAAACCACCGCGTCGCTCGACGAGATTTGCGCGGGGTTGACCCGATGCGGCCTCGAAGTCGAAGGCGTCGAAAACCCCGCCGCCAAGCTGTCGGCGTTCCGCATCGCACGCGTGCTGACCGCGGCACCGCATCCCCAGGCCGACAAGCTGCAGGTGCTCACCGTCGATGCCGGCGAAGGCCCGCTGCAGGTCGTCTGCGGCGCGCCCAACGCCCGCGCCGGTCTGCTCGGCGTGTTCGGCATGCCCGGCGCGACGGTGCCGTCGAACGGCATGGTGCTCAAGGTCGCAAGCATCCGCGGCGTCGAATCGAACGGCATGATGTGTTCGACGCGCGAGCTCGAACTCGGCGACGATCACGACGGCATCATCGAACTGCCCGCCGACGCCCCCGTCGGCAGCAACTACGCGGCTTGGGCCGGTATCGACGACCCCGTCATCGATGTCAGCGTCACGCCGAACCGTCAGGATTGCATGGGCGTGCGCGGCATCGCGCGCGACCTCGCGGCCGCCGGGCTCGGACAGCTCAAGCCGCTGACCGAAGCCTATCGCATCGAAACATTGGTGGTGCCGCGCGCCGGCGCCGGCCCCGCCATCCGCACCGATGACCCCGAAGGCTGCCCGGCGTTCCTCGGCTGCACCGTCAGCGGCGTCAGCAACGGGCCGTCGCATCCGTGGATGCAGGCGAAGCTGCGCGCCATCGGCCAAAAGCCGATTTCGGCGCTGGTCGATATCACCAACTTCATCATGTTCGACCTCGGCCGGCCGCTGCACGTCTATGACGTCGCCAAGCTGTCGGGACCGCTGGTGGCGCGCAAGGCGCGTGCCGGCGAACAGGTGCAGGCCTTGAACGGCAAGACCTACACCGTCGACCCGACCATGACGGTCATCGCCGATGACCATGCCGTCCACGATATCGGCGGCATCATGGGCGGCATGGAGTCGGGCTGTTCGGACACCACCACCGACGTCCTGATCGAATGTGCCTATTTCGATCCCGCATCGATCGCGCGGACCGGCCAGAAACTGATGCTGACCAGCGATGCCCGCACGCGCTTCGAACGCGGTGTCGATCCGGGCTTTCTCGATGACGGCCTCGCCGTCGCTACGCATCTGGTGCGCGCGCTGTGCGGCGGCACGCCAAGCGAAATCACCCGCGCCGGCACGCCGCCGGTTGCCGCCAAGACCGTCGCCTATCGTCCGGCACGCACGCTCGGCCTAGCCGGCGTCGAAGTCGATGTAGCGGCACAGGCCGCCATCCTGACGCGACTGGGCTTCACCGTGACCACCGGCGATGTCTGGCAGATCGGCGTCCCGTCGTGGCGCCGCGACATCGATGGAGAGGCCGACATCGTCGAAGAAGTCGTCCGCATCCACGGCTACGCGCATGTCCCCTCGACACCGCTGCCGCGCGCGCCAGGCGTTGCCCGCCCGACCGCGACTCCGCAGCAGTTGCTCGAACGCCGCACCCGTCGCGCCATGGCCGCGCGCGGGCTCAACGAGGCGGTGACGTGGAGCTTCCTGCCACCCGCCACCGCCGCGCTGTTCGGCGGCAGCGACTGGACGCTCGAAAACCCGATCTCCGCCGATCTCGCCACGATGCGCCCGTCGCTGCTCGCCGGGCTCGCCGCAGCAGCAAAGCGCAACGCCGACCGCGGTGCCACCAGCGTCCGGCTGTTCGAACTCGGCCGCCGCTATCTGACCGACGGTGAACATCTGACCGCCGCGCTGCTGCTGGCCGGCGAAAAGCGCGGCCGCGACTGGCAGACCGGCGCGGCCACGGGCTTCGACGCCTATGACGCCAAGGCCGAGGCGCTCGCCGCACTCGCCGCCGCCGGCGCGCCGGTCGACCGGCTGATGGTGCTGCCGCCCGTCGATGGCTGGTACCACCCCGGCCGCAGTGGCCGCCTGGGTCTCGGGCCCAAGGCCATCCTCGCCAGCTTCGGTGAACTGCACCCGCGCGTCGCCGCCGCACTCGACCTCAAGGGCACCGTCGCGGTCGCCGAACTGTTCCTCGATGCGATTCCGCAGCCCAAGTCGCCCAAGCGCTCGCGCGGCGCGTTCACGCCGCCGGCATTGCAGGCGGTCAAGCGCGATTTCGCGTTCCTCGTTGCCGCCGACACCCCCGCCGACGCGCTGCTGCGCGCGGTGCGCGGCGCCGACAAGACGGCGATCACCGACGTCCGGCTGTTCGACCGATTCACCGGCACCGGCGTGCCCGAAGGTCAGGTCAGCATGGCGCTGACCGTGACGCTGCAACCCGGCGCCGCCAGCTTCACCGATGCCGAAATCGATGCGATTTCAGCAAGTGTCATTGCGGCGGCGGGCAAGGCTGTCGGGGCGACGCTGCGCGGTTGAGGGCCTCCGGCGGGCAGGGCCTTAGGCCCTGCACCCACGACTTCGGACGGCGCCACAAAGCCGGCGCCGCGATTGATGCACCTACGCAAACTGACGGGTGCAGGGCCAAGGCCCTGCCCGCCGGAGGCCCTTAGCCTCAGTTCGTCGGCTTGGTGCTACCCTCGGTCATCGGCGTCAGCTTGATTTCGACGCGGCGGTTCTGCGCGCGGCCGATATCGGTGGCGTTCGAGGCGACGGGGTTGGCGGGGCCGAAGCCGGTCGAGGTGATGCGTGCCGGGTTGACGCCGTTGCCCTTGAGGTAGTTCGCCACCGCATCGGCGCGCTGCTGCGACAGTCGCATGTTGACGGCGTCGCTGCCGATCGAATCGGTGAAGCCGTTAACGTTGACATAGGTCGATTGATACTGCGCCAGCGTCTGCGCGACCTTGTTGAGCGACGGCATGAATTCGGGGTGGAGCACCGCCGAGTTGAAGTCGAAGGTGACCGCAGCGGGCATTTCGAGCTTGATGACGTCGCCCTGGCGCTGGACTTCGATGCCGGTGCCGGCGGTCTGCGCCCGCAGTGCGCGTTCCTGCTTGTCCATGTAGCTGCCGGCCGCGCCACCCGCGAGCATGCCGATGGCACCGCCGACGAGGGCGCCCGTGGCGTTGCCGCCGATCAGCCCGCCGAGCAGCGCGCCACCCGCAGCACCGGCGACGGCGCCCTTGCCGCCGCGCGTCATCGTCTGCTGGCCGGTCGTCGGATCGGTGACGCAACCGGCGGTGCCGAGCAGTAGGCTGGCGCAGGCGGTGGCCATGATGGCCTTTTTGAACATCGTCATGGTTTGAATTTCCCCAATAAAAACAGTGTTGATGTCATGGTTTCGGGCACGCAATACACCAGCATGTGGAGGTCTGGCTAGCGTCGAGATCCTGCATCCGCCATGAACGATCCTTGCGTCGGCGCTGCGGATTGTTCATCTATGGCTTCCCGACGCCGTGCGCAGCCCGCGTTCCGGCTTCACCTCTGGATCACCTCATTCCCGCGCCAATGCAACCCTTTCCCTGGATCGACGCCGCGATAATTCTCGCGCTCGTGGTTCTCAACGGGTTCCTGGCGATGTCCGAACTCGCCATCGTCTCGTCGCGCCGGCCACGGCTGCGCGGGCTGGCGTCGGCGGGTAAACGCGGCGCCGCGACCGCGCTGCGGCTGGGCGAGGACCCGGCGCGCTTCCTGTCCTCGGCGCAGATCGGCATCACTTTGGTGTCGATCCTCAATGGCGCGTTTTCGGGTGAGCGGCTCGCCGAGCCCGTCGCCATCCGGCTGCAGGTCTGGCTGTCGCTGCCGCCCAAGACCGCGCATGATCTGGGCTTCGGATTGGTCATTTTGCTCACCACCTATGTCTCGCTGATCATCGGCGAGCTGGTGCCCAAGCAGTTCGGACTGCGCTCGCCCGAGCCGATATCGTGCGCCGTCGCGCCGTTCATGGAAGCGGTCACACGCATCGCGACACCGTTCGTCTGGGTGCTCGACTGGAGTTCGAAGGCCGTGTTCCGGCTGCTCGGCCAGGTCCGCGATGCCAACCATGTCGTGACCGAGGAAGAGTTGCGCTCGGTCGTCGCCGAAGCCGAAACCGCGGGCATTATCGAAGAATCCGAACGCGCGATGATTTCGGGCGTCATGCGCCTTGCCGACCGGCCGGTGCGCGGGGTGATGACGCCGCGCAACCAGATCGACTGGCTCGACGCCGATGCGACCGACGCCGAAACCCGCGCCGCGCTCGCTGCCACGCCGCACACCCGCTTGCCGGTGGCGCAAGGCTCGATCGATGACATCATCGGCGTGTTGCAGGCACGCGATGTCGTCGCTGCGCTGATCGAGGGCCGGCCGCTCGACCTGCGCGCGCTCGCCAAACCGGCGCCGGTCATTCCCGACCAGCTCGATGCGATGGATGCGCTGGCGAGTTTGCGCGATGCCGAAATCCCGATTGCGCTGGTCCACGACGAATATGGCCATTTCGAAGGCATCGTCACGCCCGCCGACCTGCTCGCGGCAATTGCCGGGGCGTTCCGGTCGGATGTCGATGATGCCAATGACCCGCCGGCGGTCGAACGCGATGACGGCAGCTGGCTGTTTTCGGGCGCGCTGCCTGCCGATGAAATGGCCGAACGGCTCGGCTTCGACCTGCCCGACAGCCGCGACTATCAGACTGTCGCGGGCTTCATCCTCGATCACATCCGCCACCTGCCCGAAACCGGCGAGGCGTTCGACCACGGCCGCTGGCGCTTCGAAATCATCGACATGGACGGCCGCAAGATCGACAAGGTGCTCGCGTCCTCGGTCAAGGCCGCGCTGCGCCGGCCATGACACTGCCGGCGCTATTTGTGTCGCACGGCGCGCCGACGCTGGTCATCGACGACGTGCCTGCGCATGATTTCCTCAAGACACTGCCGGCGCTGCTGCCCGAACCGCCGCGCGCCATCCTGATGATCTCGGCGCACTGGGAAACCCCGGTGCCCGCCGTCAGCACCGTCGCGCAACCCGACACTATCCACG
>CALDHQ010000280.1 GCA_937894055.1 uncultured Polymorphobacter sp. | reverse complement strand
TACTATGTTCAGATTGCCCCCTTTACCTATGCAAATAAGTACATTTCGGCCATTATCAGGGAGCAGCAAACCAGGGCAATGGCTTACCCGAATGTGGGAATGGCAGTAATTACTGACCTGGTTGAAAATATCAGGGACATACATCCCAAAAACAAGCATGATGTTGGTTACCGCCTTGCAAATTGGGCGTTGGCGGAAACCTATCAACAGGTTTCTTCTGACCTGGCGCGTGTCGGCGTGAACATGGTTTTGCGCACGATTACGTTGCCGCAGCTTTTGCGGGGTGTGCAACAGGGGGAATGGACTGGCGAGGCGTTTGGGATGAACTTCTCGTCCGAACGCATGCTCGATGCGCTGCGCAAACATGCCGTACTCGTAGCGTATGCCATAGCCAATGCCCGGCAAGCCGACAGACGCCATGGAGTCCAGAAAGCAGGCCGCCAGGCGGCCCAGGCCGCCGTTGCCCAGTGCGGCGTCCGGCTCGAACTCGGTCACGATGTCCATGTCCACACCAAAATCCAGCAGCGCCTGACGCACCCTGTCACGCAGGCCCAGCGCCAGCGCTGCGCCGCCGGATCGGTGTTGAGCGCGACCTGGGTGAGGTCGCCCAGCGTGCGCAGCTCGGCGAACTGGGCCTCGTCGTTGGCGTCGCGCGTGCTGCCGGGGCGCAGGCCGTCGCCGAGGCTGAACGACACGTCATAGGCGCGCATGATCTCGCAGATGTCCTCGAAGTGCGTGTAGAGGAAGTTCTCCTTGTGGTGGCTGAGGCACCATTTGGCGAGGATGCTGCCGCCGCGGCTGACGATGCCGGTGACGCGGTTGGCGGTCAGCGGCACATAGGCGAGCCGGACGCCGGCGTGGATGGTGAAATAGTCGACACCCTGTTCGGCCTGTTCGATCAGCGTGTCGCGGTAGACCTCCCACGTCAGGTCTTCGGCGATGCCGCCGACCTTTTCGAGTGCCTGGTAGATCGGCACGGTGCCGATCGGCACGGGCGAGTTGCGCAGGATCCATTCGCGGGTGTTGTGGATGTTGCGGCCGGTGCTGAGGTCCATGACGTTGTCGGCGCCCCAGCGGGTGGCCCAGACCATCTTTTCGACTTCTTCGGCGATGCTGCTGGCGACGGCGCTGTTGCCGATGTTGGCGTTGATTTTCACCAGGAAGTTGCGGCCGATAGCCATGGGTTCGGCTTCGGGGTGGTTGATGTTCGACGGGATGATGGCGCGGCCGCGGGCGACTTCGCTGCGGACGAATTCGGGCGTCACATAGTCGGGGATTTCGGCACCGAAGCTTTCGCCGTCGCGGATCTGGCCCGCCAGCTGCGCGCGGCCGATGTTTTCGCGGATGGCGACATATTCCATTTCGGCGGTGATGATGCCGCGCCGGGCGTAGGCGATCTGGGTGACGGCTTTCCCGTCCTTGGCGCGCCACGGGGTGCGATTGACGTGCGGGAACTCGGGGGTTTCGGGCTGCTTCTTGCCGCCGAAGATGCCGTTGTCCTCGGGCTTCACCGCGCGGCCGGGGTAGCGTTCGCAATCGCCGCGGGCTTCGATCCACGGGGTGCGCAGCGCGGGCAGTCCAGCGTCGATGTCGATGCGGGCGGTCGCGTCGGTGTAGGGGCCCGACGTGTCATAGATGCGGACCGGCGGCTCCTTGGCGCTGTCCTCGAGCTTGACCTCGCGCATGGCGACGCGGATGTCGGGGAACAGCTCGCCCGCGACATGGATCTTGCGGCTGCCGGGCAGCGGCCCGGTGGTGACCGGCATTTCGATCGGCGAGTTGATATCGGCCATGGCGTGACGTCCCGTGTTGGGGGCCATGGACGATGGATTCGGGGCGCCAGTCGGTGGGCGCGCATGGTTCCGTTTCCTACGCCGGCATGACCCGGATCAGGTTCGAAAGGGTTCGGTGCGCCGGCACCGTCTCAGCCGCGGATTTGCGGCTCCCCCAGGAACAAAGCTTAGTATGCGGCTTTTGCGCCGGATTCGCAATTAATAGTAACGCAGCGCGATCGGCACCGTCATGTTCGGCTTGACGGTGAACTGCGCCTTTTCGAACTTGGGGGCACCGAACGATTCGGTGGCGTTGTTCGAAACGCCGATGGGTTCCTTGGGGATGCCCATGAAGTTGCGGTCCATCGTCTTGCTGTTGTCGACGTCGGCGAACAGCGACACCGCGACGCTGGCGCCGACCGGCACGCCGGGAATGTCGAACTTGACTGTCGGGGCGTTGGCGGGCGCGTCGGCCTTGATGGTGCCAACGCCCTTTTCACAGCTCGGGAACGCTGTCGGCGTGGTGAAGACGCAGGCGCGGATCGTGCCGGTGGTGGTCTTCAGGCCGGTGACGACGACGTGCAGCGTCGTGGTTTCAGCTGCTTGTACGGCCGAGAACGGCAGCGCCGCCAGGATTGCCAATGGCAGGAGTTTCTTGATCATGTGTCAGTTCCTTTGCCCAGCCCTGGTCGGTGCCGCAAACCCGGTCCCAGAAGCGAAAGTATAACCCATAGTTGCAGCGATAGTTCCGGTGGTGAAGATGGTGATGTGACGCGGTTATCATGACACGCCCGAAGCCGCTTTCAAGCCAGCTGCGCGGAAAAATCTCCCAGCCCATGTGGTTGGTGACGCCGAACACCGTCATCACCGTCAGCACGACGGCGAGCGCCGCCCAGTGGATGGGGATGACGAACACCAGCGCCGGGATGAGCAGCGCGCCCGACAGTGACTCCCACGGGTGGAACGACATCGCTGCCCATGCCGTCGGTGGCCGGCTGTCATGGTGGACGGCGTGCATGGCGCGGAACAGCGACGGGCGATGCATCAACCGGTGCGTCCAGTAGAAATAGCTGTCGTGGATGAACAGATAGACCGGCACGCTGGCGAGCAGCCACAGCCAGCCATGCGCCAGCGGATCGGTGTAGATTTCGGTGGCGCCGAACTTGCGCCATGCGGCCATCACCAGCCCGGCGGGGATGCCGTAGATCGCGGCGGCGCTGAGCGACCAGCCGATCTCGCGGCGCACCTGCGCGGTGCGGCGTTCACTGTCAGCGTAGAGTTCGGGATGCCGCGCCCGCGTCAGCGCGGCAAAGCCGCCCGACACGATCAGGTAACGCGCCCCGACGATGAAGGTCATCGCCAGCGCAGCCAGCAGCAAGGTCAGGACGGTGTGCATTGCCCGCGCTTATACGGCGTGCGCGCGGCGAGCGATACGGGGCATCGCAGCGCGGCTTGCATTGCTGCGCCGACCCGTTGCAGTCTGGGCGACGGATAACCGCACGGGGGAAATGGAAATGGTGCAGGCATCGGCAAATGGTCGCGGCTGGACGCATATCGCGCTGTGGGTGGTCAAGCTGCTCGTCGGCGCGGCGTTCCTGTACGCGGCGGTGATGAAGCTCAGCGGCAATCCGCAGATGGTCGCGGAATTCGAAAAGATCGGGCTGGGGCAGGGCTTCCGCATCCTGACCGGGGTGATCGAACTGACCGGCGCGCTGCTGCTGCTGGTGCCGCGCACGACGTTCGCCGGCGCGGTGCTGCTGGCCGGTATCAGCGCCGGGGCGTTGATCGCGCAACTGGGGCCGCTCAAGGGGGACTTGATTCACGTGTTCGTGCTCGGCGGGCTGGTGCTGCTGATCGGTTGGGCCAGCCGTCCCGCGATGTTGCGCTGACAGCCGCTGGCGCGCGCCAAATTGCGGTGCGCGCACAAACCGTCTAACCCGCCGCAATGGACTTCGACCTCATCCTTGCCGGCGGCGGGCTTGCCAACGGGCTGATCGCGCTGCGGCTGGCGGCGGTGCGCCCGGATTTGCGCGTGGCGATTGTCGAGGCGGCGGAGACCATCGGCGGTAACCACACCTGGTCGAGCTTCGGCAGCGATATCGATAAGGGCGCTCACGGCTGGACGGCGCCGCTGACCGAACACCGCTGGGACGATTATGGCGTGCGCTTCCCGACGCGGTCGCGGTCGCTGGCGGCTGGCTATGGCAGCGCGACCTCCGAACGACTCGACGCGGCGGTGCGTGCGGCTTTGCCGCAGGGCTGCGTGCTGACCGGCGTGGCGGTGGCGGCGCTGTCGCCGACCAGCGTGACGCTGGCGAACGGTACGGTGCTGCAGGCAGCAGCCGTCATCGACGGGCGCGGGCAGGGGCCGACGGATGCGCTCGACCTGCGCTGGCAGAAGTTCATCGGTATCGAATTCGAACTGGCGGCCGACCACGGGCTGGCCGGCCCGATCATCATGGACGCCACCGTGCCGCAACTCGACGGCTACCGCTTCGTCTATACGCTGCCGCTCGGGCCGCGCCGCGTGCTGATCGAGGATACCTATTACAGCGACGGCGCCGAGCTCGCCCCCGAAGCACTGCGGGCGCGGTTGCGCGCCTATGCCGCCGCGCAAGGCTGGCAGGTGGTGCGCGAGCTGCGCGAGGAGGCGGGCGTCTTGCCGATTGCGCTGGGCGGCGACATCGAAGCGCTGTGGGACGAAGGCGAACCCGGCGTGCCGCGCGTCGGCTTGCGCGCCGCGCTGTTCCACCCGACCACCGGCTACAGCTTCCCCGATGCGGTGCGCACCGCCGAGCTGGTCGCCGGCCTGCCCGACCTGTCGGCGCCGGCGCTTTACGCGGCGCTGCGACAACACAGCAC
>CALDHQ010000279.1 GCA_937894055.1 uncultured Polymorphobacter sp. | reverse complement strand
CTTCGAGCGTGATATCGCCGAACTGCGTCGGCCACAGCACGCCGCCGGTGACGATGTTGATGCTCTCGGCATTGGCGGAGATGCGGTAGGCGATATAGCCTTCGCGGGTCGGCGGGTCGGGATAGATGACCGGCTGACCCGGGTCGCCGAAGTTGTAGATGTTGATGTTGGTAAAGCGCACCGAGCCATACCAGCGGCGGTTCGCCGTATCGGTAATTGCCCCCGAAAACGCCAGATTGTTGCTGTCGCCGTCGGTCCAGTAGCCGATCGGCTTCACATTATAGGTAAATCCCGAATAATAGAGCTGGTTGTTGTACATCGACGTCGGGAACGTCTTGTCGCCCAGCGCGCTGCCCAGGAAGGTGCCGGCAAACAGCTGCGACGCCACCGTGTCGGAGTATTCGATGCCGGCCTGCCATGACGCACCCTTGTCGCCGATCGGACCGCTGAATGTCGCGCCGACCATCCGCGCATATTGTTCGAGGACGATGTTGTCGGCGTCTTCGGCTTCGGCCTCGGCATAGATTTTGGCCGTCACCTGCCCGAAGCGGTGCGTGTAGCTGAGGTCGAAGCCGGCGATCTGGTTGCCCGGTTGTGCAAAGAACGATTCTTCGCTCGACCCAGAGTTATCGCCGTTATTGATGCCGGTGAATGAACCCCAGATCTGGCTCCACCCGCATGGCCGCCCCTGCCCGCACAATTGCTGCATGCGGTTGAAGCCGAAGGTCATGCCGACGAACGGTTCGAAGCTCAGCCGCGTGCCGATGACCCAGGCGTCGGGATAGTCGCGCGGCTCGTTCTGGAACGCCAGAAACATCTCGAAGCTCGTCGGCCCGAGCCATTTGAGGATGGGAAAGTCGATCGTGTACGGCACCAGCCGCTTGAAGCCGATCTTCGGCATCGGCCGCGCGCTGTTCGAATAGAGCAAGGCGCCGTCCTCGCCGGGGCCGGTCCACAGGTTGGTGTAGCCGGCATACCAGACCCAGTTGCCCCAGACTGCCGCGACCTGCGACGGCGAGAAGTCATAGTCATTGCCGCGCTGGTCGGGCGCATAGCGCACGCCGATGTTGGCGCTGAAATTGCCCGCGGTCAGGTCGACCTTCGCCGAGCCGTCGAACTGCTCGCGCGCGGTGCCGTTGAAATCACGCGCCAGTGCCGCGCCGTTGGTGGCATTGGCGCGCAGTTCGACAACCATCTTCTTGTGCGCGAGATCGCTGAGTGCCCCGACACGCGCGACGGCGGCGGCGACATCGGGCGCCAGCACGCGGCCATCGGCGGCATTGTCGAGCCCCTTGTCGATCTGCGCCCAGGCCATCGGCCAGCTGTCGATCGGCCCGATGATCAGCCCCGCCGCCTTCATCGTCACGATATCCTGCCGGAACCGCCGGTCGGTAATCTGCGCGAACGGGTCGGCTATTGCAGGCATAGCGACGGTGACCAGCAGCGCAGCGATTGGGACGGCAAAACGCATGGACGCAACCTTTGCGAGGACGAGCCTTGAAGGGCCTCCGGCGGGCAGGCCTGAGGCCTGCACCCAAAATTTGGCACCGGCACAACAATCGGGTGCAGGCGTCACGCCTGCCCGCCGGAGGCCCTTCAACCCCTGTCACTAGCCCAATACCGCCCGCCGTTGACAGCCATTTGTGATTCGCCGCGTTGACGTTAAGGTGCCGGCCACACGCCAATTCGAGGGGATCAGGTCATGGCCACCAAGCAAACACAGGTCTGGGACGCGCGCGAGGCCGCGGCGATGCAGGATATTCTGCGTCGCCAGCAGGACAGCTTCCACGCCGAGCTGCCGGTCAGCGTCGCGTCGCGCCGCGACCGGCTCAACCGCGGGCTCAAGCTGCTGCTCGAAAACGTCGATGCGTTTGTCGGCGCGATGTCCGAGGATTTCGGCCACCGTTCGAAGGAACAGTCCGAAATCACCGACATCATGTCGTCGATCAAGTCGTTCAAGCACACGCTCAAGCACTTCGAAGGCTGGATGCGCCCCGAAACCCGCCCGATGGATTTCCCGCTGTGGCTGCTCGGCGCGCGCGCGCATATCGAATATCAGCCCAAGGGTGTCGTCGGCATCATCGCGCCGTGGAACTTCCCCGTCGTGCTGACCTTCTCGCCGCTCGCCAATGTGCTCGGCGCCGGCAACCGCGCGATGATCAAGCCGTCCGAATTCACCCCGGCGACGTCGGAGCTGATGAAGGTGCTGATCGCCAAATATTTCGCGCCCGAAGAAGTCGCGGTCATCACCGGCGGGCCCGAGGTGGGCAAGGCGTTTTCGGAACTGGCGTTCGATCACATGATCTTCACCGGCGGCACTGCGGTGGCTAAGCACGTCATGGCGGCCGCGGCCAAGAACCTCGTGCCGCTGACGCTTGAACTCGGCGGCAAGTCGCCAACGATCATCTCCAAATCGGCCGACATCGCTGCCGCTACCGACCGCGTCGCGCTCGGCAAGATGATGAACGCCGGGCAGATCTGCCTCGCGCCCGACTACATGATGGTGCCGCCCGAATCCGAAGCCGCGGTCGTCGCCGGGCTGCAGGCGGCGGTCGCCAAGCAATATCCGACGCTGCTCGCCAACCCCGACTATACCTCGGTCATCAACGGCAAGAACCGCGACCGCCTCGAAGGCCTCGTCGCCGACGCGCGCGCCAAGGGCGCCAACGTCACCGTCGTCAACCCCGGCAACGAGGATTTCAGCGGCGCCAACACCAACAAGATGCCGCTGCACATCATCCAGAATGTCACCGACGACATGGCGGTAATGCAGGAAGAAATCTTCGGCCCGCTGCTGCCGATCAAGACCTATGACAGCCCCAACGAGGCGATCGACTACGTCAATTCGCACGCCCGCCCGCTGGCGCTCTATTGGTTCGGCACCGACGCCGCCGAGGAGCGCAGCTACCTCGACCGCACCGTGTCGGGCGGTGTCACCGTCAACGATGTCATCTTCCACATCGCCGTCGAAGACCTGCCGTTCGGCGGCGTCGGCCCGTCGGGCATGGGCTCGTACCACGGCCTCGAAGGCTTCCGCACCTTCAGCCACGCCAAGTCGATCTACAAGCAGCCCAAGCTCGACCTCGCGGCAATCGCCGGGTTCAAGCCGCCGTATGGCGACAAGACCAAGAAGGCTTTGGCGAAGGAATTGAAGGCCTGAAGAGCCTCCGGCGGGCAGGCCTGAGGACTGCACCCGATTGTTTGGCGCTCTTCAAATGGGTGCAGGCCTCAGGCCTGCCCGC
>CALDHQ010000278.1 GCA_937894055.1 uncultured Polymorphobacter sp. | reverse complement strand
GTTCGTGCTGGTGCCAAGCCTGTGGAGTCGCATTTCGGGCGGCTTCCAGCAGGAAGATGTCAAACGCGAGCGCGCACACGGTGACGGCATGCTCGTCGGCCTCGACAGCCCCGAAGCGTTCGAGGAGATGCTGTGGCACGCCTTCGCGCCCGAACGCTACAGTGGCGCGGACCTCAAGGTCTGGCCCGACGCGCTGCCGGCCGAACAGCGCGACCGGCTCGCCGGCCACATGCTGCAGATCGCCGAACTGCGGCGGCCCGGGGCTGCTGCAACCACGCGCTATGCGTCGAAGAACAACCTCAACATCGTCCGCATCGGGCTGCTGGCGCAGGCCTTCCCCGACGCCGACATCGTCGTGCCGTTCCGTGAGCCCGTCCAACACGCGGCATCGCTGCTGCGCCAGCACCAGAACTTCCTCGCCGTCCATGCCCGCGATGATTTCACCCGCAGCTATATGGCCGGCGTCGGTCATTTCGATTTCGGCGCCAATCTCAAGCCCGTCGATTTCGACGGCTGGCTGGCAACATCGCCGCACCGCGACCCGCTGACGCTCGATTTCTGGCTGGCCTATTGGATCGCCGCCTACACGCACCTGCTCGACCGGCATGGCAGCCGCATCATCCTCGTCGGCCATGAGGCGCTGTGCGCCAATCCCGCGCAGGTGATGACAGCGCTTGCGGCCAAGCTCAAGCTTGCCGACCCGGCGGCGTTTGTCGCCAGCGGCGCCGATATTCGCGATTCGACCGCACGGCCGGTGCCCGTCGAAGGCGTCGATCCGGCGTTGCTGGCCGCGGCTTCGGCGCTGTACAAACGCTTGCTGGCAGCGGCCACGACTTAGCCCAAGCCGGGCTTATGCACCGGGTGCGGCGCGATGAATCGTTGCCCGCGTGCCAATTCAACGGTAAAGCTGCGAGTGCTAACCGATAGGGTGATATTGCTGCCTGTCCGCAAATGGGACTGCGCCAGCAAGCAGCGCAGGTGGACGCTGTAAAAATCACCACGGTTGGTGCGTTTGAGTTTGAATCAGGGTCGGACAAAGTTTTGGCGGACGTCTTCATCTCGTACAAACACGAGGACCGCGCGCGCGTGCAGCCGCTGGTCGACGCGCTTCAGTCCAAAGGGCTCGAAGTGTGGTGGGATGTCGGCATCGGCGGCGGCGCGCGCTGGCGCCAGACGATTGCCGAAAACCTGTCGGGCGCACGCTGCGTCATCGTGATGTGGAGCGAGATCTCGGTCGGTCCCGAAGGCGAGTTCGTCCAGGATGAAGCCAGCCATGCCAAGGATCGCGGCGTCTATCTGCCGGTGACGCTCGACCCGGTGTCGCCGCCTTTGGGCTTCGGGCAGATCCAATGCGTGCCGCTGCATGACTGGAACGGCGACAGCGACCATCCGCAGTTCAACGCGATGTTCGATGTGGTGCAAGCCGTGCTACGCGGTGAACGCCAGCGCCGGCCGCGCGCTGCTGCAGCACCAAAGCGTCGGACCCGGCCATCGCTCGCGGTGCTCGAATTCCGCCACGCCAGCGGCGACGAGGAACAGGGCTATTTCGCCGAGGCGGTGGCCGAAGACATCATCGCCGGGCTCGCAAAATCGCACCTCATCGAAGTCATCTCGCGGCAGTCGTCGCTGACCTATGACGCCGAAGACGTCGATACCAAAACCATCTGCAACGACCTCGGCGTGCGCTACCTGTTGCGCGGCCAGGTCCGGCGCATGGGGCGCGCGATCCGCGTTGCCGCCGACCTCATCGACGGCGAGGCCGATGACACCGTCTGGTCAGGGCGCTTCGACCGGCCGATCGACGATCTGTTCGCGGTGCAGGACGAAATCGTCACCGCCATCGTCAGCGCGCTCGAACCGGCGCTGCTCGGGCGTGAACAGACGCAGTCGTTCCAGCGCACCCGCGACCTCGCGCATTGGGACCTGTTCATGCGCGGCCGCTATCACTTCTGGCGGCCGTCGGTGTCCGATGGCCATCAGGCGCAGGAATGGCTGACCAAGGCGCTTGAACTCGCGCCTGACGATGTCCCGACCTTGTCGATGCTGGCGCTCGCCAAGCTCAACGACATCTGGGCCGGCGTCGCCAAGGACCCCGCCACGCTGATTGGCGAGGCGCATGCGATGGCGATGCGCGCGGTGTCGCTCGACGGCGCCGACAGCAGCGCGCACCAGGCGCTCGGCGTCGTGCTGTCGATGCTCGGGCAGAGCGAGCAGGCGATGGCCGAAGAACGCCGCGCGCTTGAGCTTAACCCCTATGATGTCGCCGCCGCGGGCGAACTCGGACGGCTGCTGGCCTTCGCCGGCCGCACGGACGAGGCCATCAAGATGAGCGACCGCGCCATCAAGGCCAGCCCCAACAATACCCACGCCTTCCTGTGGTTTCGCAGCAAGGCGATTGCCTGCTTCATCGCCGGACGCTTTGGCGAGGCGGCGGGCTTTGCCGCGGATGCCTGCGCGCGCCGTCCCGACTATTTCTTCCTGCATTTCCTGCGCGCCGCGTGTCACTTCGCCAATGGCGACGCCGCACAGTCACACGCCGCCTACACCGAGGGCGTCGAACTGATGCCGCGCTACACGATGCGCGGCATGAAGATGGGGCACCCGTTCACCAACCCCGACGACCTTGAACGCTTCGCAACCGCGCTACGCGGCGCCGGCTGGGACGGGTAGGGCCGGGGGCTCTTCAACCCGCAAGATTTCCGGTCTAGACTTCGCCCGCGAGGCGCCTTCATGCGCCGCTCACAGGGGGAGAGTAGCAGCATGGTTGCAGCACGACGCAAGGTCATCCGTATCCTGGGTGGCGGTATCGGTGGTCTGACGACGGCGTTCGAGCTGACCAGCCAGCCCGGCTGGCAAGACCGCTACGAAGTGCATTTGCACCAGCTCGGCTGGCGACTGGGTGGCAAATGCGCCTCGTCGCGCGGCGACAATGGCCGCATCGAAGAACATGGCATCCACGGCTTTCTCGGCAGCTATTACAACGCCATCCCGCTGGTGAAGGCGATCTATGACGAGCTCGACCGGCCGCCGACGATGCCGATCCACAGCTTCGACACGGCGATGGTGCCGATGAGTTCGGTCATCATGTGGGAATTCATCGACGGCCAATTCAAGAAATGGCCGTTCCGCTTCCCGCCGAACGACTATGATCCGGCGCATCCGGAAAAATTTGCCAAGATTGAACAAGGCCTTATCTCGGTTCTTGAACTCCTGAAGTTCATTCACCACGAACACGCGGCCCACGCCAAGGGTCACGGCCTCGAGCTCAATTTCTTCCAGAAACTGTTCGATTCGGCGATCGACGCGCTCGAAAAGGACCTCGCGCACGGCCCGCACCATCCAGTCTTCGAAATCATCGACAAGGCGTGGCAGTGGCTCTACGCGCACCTGCTCATCAAGATCGACGACAGCGACACGCTGCGCCACCTGTTCCTGCTCACCGACTATATGCTGGCGCTGATGCGCGGCGCCATCCACGCCAATGTCATCGAGAACGGCTATGACCAGCTCGATGATCAGGACTGGGGTGACTGGCTCAAGGCCAATGGCGCCAGCCCGATGACGCTGACCTCGTCGCTCGCCATCAACACCATCAACCTGTCATATCAGAACCCGCACGGCGACACGACGCGGCAGCCGGTGATGGCGGCGGGCACCTATCTGCACTGGACGCTGCGCAGCTTCGCCTACCTTGGATATGCCGTATACGCGTTTGCGGCGGGCACCGGCGAAACGATGATCGCGCCGCTCTACGAGGTGCTCAAGAAGCGCGGCGTCAAGTTCCACTTCTTCCACAAGGTCGAAGGCCTCCACGTCGGTCCCGACCCGGCGAATCCGGGCAAGCATAAAATCATCTCGGTCGAT
>CALDHQ010000277.1 GCA_937894055.1 uncultured Polymorphobacter sp. | reverse complement strand
AATGGCACGATCAACATCGGCACCACCACCACGGCCGGTGTGCTGACCATCGGCACAGCCACGGCAGCCACGGCGGCATCCGTGGGGTCGACATAGACCGCAAGATGACCGGGCGCATCCAGTTGCACCTTGTAGACCGGCAGCCGCTTTTGCGCAAAGCCATACTCGGCGTTGAAGGTCGTGACCGGCTCGCAGCTCAGCCATTTTGCACCGGGCGCGACGGCATGGGTCAGCGCCCGCACATAGTCCAACGGCATGATGGTGTTGCCGCTAGTCGCCAACACATACGCCTCGCGAATGATGAGCGCGCCACCGTGCTGGCCAACCTGTCCGGCAGCCCGATCACCATCGGACGCGCCGATGATCGCAAGCTGCTGGCCCGTTCGGCATCGGCGCGCTGTCTGGCCGCCTACCTGTACTCCGCTGCGGGGGAGGGGGAGTCCAGCACCGACCTCGCCTGGGACGGGCAGGCCTCGATCCATGAGCTGGGCCGCCGGCTGGCGCTCACGGACCGCTTCCCGACGACCTCGCAGATGGCTGTCGCCGACATCGATGTCGAGCGGCTGCGCCTGGAACGTATGCGCACGCCCACCTTCAATGACGCCGCCGTGGCCGCGGGCCACCCCGAGTTGGCGCCCCAGTTCCTCAGTATCGCCGCCCGCACCCCCTACACCTTCTACGGCCTGGTGGGCCCCAAGGGCCTGCCGCAACCCATCGTCGATCGCAGCAGCCGCGCGCTGAACGAAGCCAGCGCCTCGGCCGAGATCGGCACGCAGCCGGTGGAAGCCGCCTACGTCGTGGTCTGCAGCGGCGACCTGATCGCCGACATCCGCAGCCAGCTGACGGGCTTCATCCACATCAGCGAGTACGGCAACCGCAAGCCGATCCACGCCAAGGAACTGGGCAGCTGGGAGAACTTCCGCTTCGTGGCCAGCCCGCACTGCACCGCGTACCTGAACGCGGGCACGACCACGACGGCCAACACCCGCCTGGCCAACCCGACCGCGCGGGCAATGTGGCTGCGGTGGATCGGATCGTCCGGCGCAAGCCGCGGCATGGTCCAGCCAACCGATGCACAGCAGCGCATCAGGGTGAAAACCGGGATCATCGCAGGGTCCAGCGGCCGGGTTTCGGCGTAGCCCTCGGCCAGGGCCTGCGCGATCTGGGGCAGGGCCGGTTCGAACAGGTTCTGCGACAGCACGGTTCCAAGGTCGTACAGCCGGAACCCGAAACCGGAATCGTCAAAGTCGATCAGGGACAGTCCGGTCGCGCCCACGAAGACATTCTCGCGCAGGACATCGGCATGGATCAGCCCGAAGCTGCCGCTGCCAGCATGGTCGCCTATCCTTTCACGCAGGAAGTCCCGCGTCTTGCGCAGCAGGGCCGCATTGTCGGGCTGCAGGGCCGGATGGTCCCAAAATCGCCCCCAGAACGGTGTTTCGCCCAGCAAGCCGTCCTTGTCCCACCGCGTGCGCACGAAATCCGGTGGCGGCACCAGGGCATCGGTGGCCGTGTGCAACCGGGCAACCAGCCGGCCAAGGGCGCGATGGCGATCCACCTGTTCCGCCACATCGCCCGCAAGGGGCACGCCGGCCTCGCCCAGCGGCACGCCGTCAACCCAGGCGACGGCAGAGGCAAGCCGGCCCGTCGACAGCGCCACCAGAAGCTGTCCGTCCCCTGCCGGAACGGGCCGGGCCACCGGCACGCCCGCACCGGCCAGCGCGTCGCACCACCACAGTTCCGACCGGATGGCTGCGGCGGATTGATAACCCGTCCGGTGCAGCCGTAATGCCGCGCGGCCAGATGGCAGCCTCACATCATAGACCGCGTTTTCACGCTTGCGGATCAACCGAGGCTGCGATCCGCCAAAGGCCCGTGCAGCCTCTTCCGCCTCGGTCATTGCCGACCCTGCGTTTCTGCCAGCACATCCTGCAGCGCGTCGATCAGCATGTCGGCATTCTCGACCGAGAAGGGCATCGGCGGGCGGATCTTGAGCGTATTCCCCGCGCGCCCGATCCTGTTCAGGATGAACCCGCGTTCCACCATCTGCTCCACCACCTCGGTCACGAAATCCGTCGCGGGTGTCATGGCCTCGTCCAGCAACACGGAATCCGCCTCGTCGACGATGGCGAACACCAGGCCGCGCAACACGGGTTCGGCGTCGCCCTGTGCACGCTGGCTGCCCAGGCTCTGCACCGCCAGGTGCAGCGGACTCGCGTGGTCGCCCAGCGCAGAACGGTCGCGCAGGTAGTCGAACGCCAGCTCCTTGTTGCTGGCGTAGGTGACGGCGCAGGCGTAGGCGGCACGGCGCGAGTCGTCATCGATGTTCGGCACGATGACGCCGACCGACATGCCGAGGAACTTGTAGATCTGCCCCATCCACTCGCTGTCGCGGCGGGCGAGATAATCGTTGACGGTGACGACGTGGACGCCCTCGCCGGTCAGCGCGTTGAGATAGCAGGCGAGCGTCGCGACGAGCGTCTTGCCTTCACCGGTGCGCATTTCGGCGATTTCGCCACGGTGCAGCACGATGCCGCCGATCATCTGAACATCATAATGGCGCTGGCCGAGCGTGCGCTTCGAGGCTTCGCGGACCGTCGCAAAGGCTTCGGGCAGCAACGCGTCAAGCTTTTCGCCGGCAGCGAGTCGCGCGCGGAACTTCTCCGTCTGCGCGCGCAGGTCATCATCCGACAGCGCCGCAATCGTCGGCTCGAGCGCGTTGATCTGCTTGACCAACGGGCCGAGCGACTTGACGTACCGATCGTTCGAGGAGCCGAAAATACGCTTCGCTATGCCGCCGAAACCGAACATGAGTGTCCTTACTGAAACCGGGCAGGGCTGAAGGGCCGCCTGTCAGCGACACGCCCCGCGACCGGCGGGACATAGGGAGCGCGGCCTGCATAGTCAATTGCGCCGCACCCGTGTTGGCCATATTGAAGCGCGCATGACCATCTCGCCACTCGCCCAGCCCTTTCCCGAAATGCCGCCAATTGCCGGTGTCCGCCTCGCCGTCGCGCGCGCCGGCTACAAGGCGTGGGACCGCGCCGACCTGACGCTCGCCGAACTGGCGCCGGGCACCAGCGTCGCCGGGGTGACGACAAAGTCGAAATGCCCGTCGCCCGAAGTCGACTGGTGCCGCAGTGCCTTGCCGCAGGGCCGCGCGCGCGTGCTGGTCGTCAACGCCGGCAACTCGAACGCCTTTACCGGCAAGGCTGGCGAGGCCGCGGTGCAGGCAGTGGTGTCCGCCGCGGTGACCGCGTTCGATTGCCCGCCAGCGCAGGTCTTCGTCGCCTCGACCGGCGTCATCGGCGTACCACTGCCCGCCGTAAAAGCACGCGCTGGCGTCGCTGACGCCGCATCACGACTGGCGAGCGACCCCGCCGACTATATCGACGCCGCCAACGCCATCGGCACCACCGACACCTTCGCCAAGGGCGCCACCGCCAGCGCCATCGTCGACGGCAAGCGCATAGTCATCAACGGCATCGTCAAGGGCTCGGGGATGATCGCCCCCGACATGGCGACGATGCTCGGCTTCATCTTCACCGATGCCGCCGTCGCGCCCGACTTCCTGCAAATGGCACTGACGCAAGCCACCGCGACCAGCTTCAACGCCATCACCGTCGATAGCGACACTTCGACCTCCGATACCGTGCTGGCGTTCGCCACGGGGACGGCCGGCAACGCCGAAATCACCAGCTATGCCTCGCCCGGCGCCGATGCATTCGCCGCCGCGCTCGCCGACGTCTGCACGCAACTCGCGCTGCTGGTAGTGCGTGACGGCGAGGGCGCGACCAAGCTCATCACCGTCGATGTTGAAGGCGCCGAAGACGACCGCGCCGCCAAGGTCGTCGCACTCAGCATCGCCAACTCGCCGCTGGTCAAGACCGCGATCGCCGGCGGCGACGCCAACTGGGGCCGCGTCGTCATGGCCATCGGCAAGGCCGGCGAAGCCGCCGACCGCGACCGCCTCGACATCAGCTTCGGCGCCACCTTGGTCGCGCAGGACGGCGCCGTGGTGCCGGGCTATGACGAAGCCCCCGTCGCCGCGCATCTGGCGGGCGACGAAGTCAGCATCCACGTCGAGGACGACGGCAGCGGGGTTGCCCCGGAGCACCTCGATCGCCTGTTCAGCCCGGGCTGGTCCGGGCGCGGCGGCAATGGCGGCTCTGGCGGCGACAGCCCCGGCGGCTTCCAGCCGGACATGAAGAGTGCCGGAATTGGTGCGGGGTTGATCGGCGCTGTGTTGGTGTTGATTTGGCTGGTAACAGGCTTTTTCATTGTTGAAGAAGGTCAGCAAGCAGTCATTACCCAGTTTGGCAAGTACCGAAGCACAGTAAGTAGTGCTGGATTCAACTGGCGTTTGCCGTATCCGATCCAACGTCATGAGTTGATTTTCGTAACCCAGATTCGATCGGTGGATGTGGGGCGTGACACGGTCATCAAGGCCACGGGCCTGCGTGAGTCTGCCATGCTGACTGAGGATGAAAACATTGTCGAAATCAAGTTCGCAGTCAGATCGGAAGAGCGTCGTGTAGGGAAAGAGTGTCTTCGCCTGTGTAGATC
>CALDHQ010000276.1 GCA_937894055.1 uncultured Polymorphobacter sp. | reverse complement strand
ATATGGCACTCGATATTCTGATCGTCGACGATGAAGAAGACATTCGCGCGCTGATATCCGGCGTGCTCGATGACGAGGGCTATGGCACGCGCACCGCGAGCGACAGCGACAGTGCGCTCGCGGCACTCGCCGAGCGGCGGCCGTCGCTGCTGATCCTCGACATCTGGTTGCAGGGCTCGCGGCTCGACGGCATCGAATTGCTCGACGAGGTCAAGCGTCGCGATCCGGCGCTGCCGGTGATCGTCATTTCGGGCCATGGCAATGTCGAAACCGCGGTGGCTGCGATCAAACGCGGCGCCTATGACTTCATCGAAAAGCCGTTTCAAACTGAGCAGTTGCTGCAGGTCGTCAAGCGCGCCACCGAAACCGAACGGCTGAAGCGCGAGAACGAGGAACTGCGCGTCCGCGCTGGTTTCGAAACCGAATTGACCGGATCGTCATCGCTGATCAACGGCGTGCGTGCCACGATTAAACGCGTCGCCGCGACCGGCAGCCGCGTGCTGATTACCGGCGCCGCGGGTTCAGGCAAAGAGATCGCCGCGCGACTGTTGCATCAGTGGAGCCCGCGTGCCGGCTCGCCTTTCGTCGTTGTCAGCGCGGCGCGGATGGAGCCCGAGCGCGTCGAAGAAGAATTGTTCGGCGCCGAGGAAGGCGGCCATGTCGTGCGCTCGGGGCTGTTCGAGCAGGCGCACGGCGGCACGCTGTTCCTTGATGAAGTTGCCGACATGCCGCTGACGACACAGGCGAAAATCCTGCGTGTGCTGACCGAGCAGGTGTTCCAGCGCATCGGCGGCTCGCGCTGGGTCCGCGTCGATGTCCGCGTCATCAGCGCGACCTCACGCGACCTGTCGGCGGAAATTGCCGGAGGGCGGTTCCGCGAGGACCTGTACTACCGGCTCAACGTCGTGCCGGTGCGGCTGCCGTCGCTGTCCGAACGTCGCGAGGATATTGCCGAACTCGTCAATTATTTCCTCGCGCGATATGCCGCCGAACGCCGGCTGACGACGCCGGTGCTGACCGAGGCGGCTGCCGCGGTGCTGCAGGGCTATGAATGGCCGGGCAACGTCCGCCAGCTGCGCAACGTGGTCGAGCGCACACTAATCCTCGCAGCGCCCGAACGCATTGGCCAAATCGACATCGATATGCTGCCGCCCGAAATCGCCATGGAGCCGGCCAAGCTGTTTCCCGGCCCTGCCGCGCAGTCGATCATGGGGACGCCGCTGCGCGTCGCGCGCGAGGCGTTCGAGCGCGAATACCTGCGCGCCCAGATCCGGCGCTTTTCGGGCAATATCTCGCGCACCGCGGTCTTCATCGGGATGGAACGATCGGCACTGCACCGCAAGCTCAAGGCGCTGGGCCTCGGCGAGGGCGGCAGCGACGGCGAGGATGAAGCCGGCCCGACCGAATGACCTGCGCTTTGCTGTTGCCATGCTGCACCGCAAAACGTTAGACTTACCTGTCCGCCAGTGTTGCGGTGGACCGACCCGACGCCGGCGACACGGCGCGGGACGCAAACCCGAATAGTTTGCCAATAACAATTGCCCGGAAAGGCAGGACAAGATGGCCGAGAAGACCAACAATCTGCAGGATATTTTCCTCAACACCGTCCGCAAGACCAAGACGCCGGTGACGATGTTTCTGGTGAACGGCGTCAAGCTGCAGGGCAACATCACCTGGTTCGATAACTTCTCGGTGCTGCTGCGCCGCGATGGCCAGTCGCAGCTCGTCTATAAGCATGCGATTTCGACGGTGATGCCGGCTGGACCGATCCAGCTGTTCGATGCCGAGCGCATTGATGACGAGGCACCGATCGATTGATCGACACCCCCGATGAAGTGACGGCTGCCGTCACGCCGGCCATCATCCCCGACGCCGAAGCGCCGAGCTTCGACGCCGGGCGCGGCATGCGCTTTGGCGCCGGTGCTGTCGTCATCTTACCCGAACGCGACGGTCAGAAGCTCGACATCCGTGATTCCGCCGGCCGGTTGGCCGAAGCGGTCGGGCTGGCGCGCGCCATTTACCTGCATGTGCGCCATGAGGAGATCGTCCGCATTCGCAAGGCATCGGCCGCGACATTGCTCGGCAAGGGGCAGATTGAGCGTATTGCGGCAGCGGTCGCCGCGACCGGGGCGATCGCCCATGTGCTCCCGGCGCCGCTCGGACGCGCGGCGATAGAGAGCGCGGTTGTTCATCACGACGGCCATGGCCGCCAGGCGCGTGGTAAATAACTGACAGTCGCCCGTTTCATCATTGGGCAGGCGCAAGGCGCCGACCAGCTTGTCGCCCTGGATACGGCCGTCGATCACCGGCAACTCGCCAATCTCGGCGACATTGCTACCGGTAAAGCGGTCGCCGTCGCGCACGATGGTGAGCGCCGCATCGATCCGCCCCCGGCCCAGCCGCTCGACCAGCGCCTCGAGCTTGCGGCGGCCGCGCCACGCCATGATGTCGCGCGCCTCGACCTCGGCCAGCTTCACTTCCTTCGGCGGCACGCGAAGGTCCATCCACGGGCTCATCGCGGCAAGGTTCAGCCCCTCGGCGCCGTCGAAAAAGATCTGTCCGACGATCTGCTGCATCCAGGTGGTGCCGCACTTGGCCGGCGTGACGATGAAGACCTCTTCAGGCGTTGGCCGGTAGGCCAGCCCGATCGCGCGGCCCTCGGCCAGCACGTTGCCCTTG
>CALDHQ010000275.1 GCA_937894055.1 uncultured Polymorphobacter sp. | reverse complement strand
TCCAGATCCTCATCGAGGAAATGGTGGCGCGCCGCATGACCGCACACATCACCGGCGAACCCGAACTCGCGGCGCAGAGCTTCGTCCACGGCTATATGCGGCAGCCGGTGACGCTGACGCGCGGCTAGCGCCGGTGGCATGACCCGCCTCGCCCGCCCCGATGCGGCGCTGCTGCCCGCCTATGTCGCCGCGCTGCACCGCGACTGGTCGCCCGACAATGTCCGCGGGCTGGTGACGACGCGCGAGCAACTCGCCGCCATCGACGCCGATGCGGCAGCATTCCTCGAAAGCCTTGACGACCGCGAGGCGCGTGGCGCGCCGATCACGCTGCCCGACGGCAGCACCATGCCGCGCCTGCCCGGCTATGTGCGCTGGATCATCGACGATGCCCGCGACTTCTGCGGCGCGATCAACTTCCGCTGGCAGCACGGCACCGCCGATCTGCCCGACTGGGTGCCCGGCCATATCGGCTACGCCGTCGTGCCATGGCAGCAACGCCGTGGCCATGCGACGCGCGCGCTGGCGCTGATACTGGACGAGGCCCGCGCCCTCGGCCTCGCACACGTCGACCTCACCGCCGAAGCCGACAATCTAGCCTCGCACGCCGTCATCACCGCCAACGGCGGCACCATCATCGACCGCTTCACCAAGCCCGACGCCCACGGCGGCGCCGAAACGCTGCGCTTCCGCATCCGGCTCTAGGCGCAGGCAGCACGCCTGCGCCCGACCGGCCCGCGCGCCGCGTTCAGGCGGTGAGCGCGAAACGGCGGCGGCGCGTGGCCGCACCGATCATGCCGAAGCCGGTGATCAGCATCGCCCAGCTCGCAGGTTCGGGCACTGCGGCAACACTCAGCTGGCCGTCGACGGCACCGGTGTAACGGCCACCGGCGTACTTCATCAGCGTATAGGCATCGGTATCGGTGCCCCACAGGTTCCACGACCCGGTCGATGTGGTGAACGCCAGGCCGTTGAGGTCGAACGCCGGGTTGGCATTGAACAGGATGTTGTTGAAGACGAAGCCGGCAGCCTGCGTCGTCCCTGGCGTATTCGGATTGGCGATCAGCCCCAGTACGGTTTCACCATCGACAGTACCGGTGACTGAATTGACGTCATACCCGCCGCCGCCGTTGACGAAATCGGCAGTGTCGATCTTGAGTGTTGCAAACAAAATCGCGGTCTGTCCGAGTTTTGTGCCGCTGTAGTTCAAAATATACTGCGCCGCGTTCGCCGATTGTGCAAACAATACGCTTGCAATGGCGGCGATGACGAATTTGGTGTTTTTCACGATACTTCTCCCTGTTGACTGTGAACCAATCACTAGGGAGCCAAAAACTGCACCGCAACGCAGCAAACGTTGAATTTTACGCTTTTGCAGGCTGGTGATATGGCCGGCGCACATGCCGCGCTGTCAATTTGCCCGCCGCGCTGCCAAAGCAGGCACGACGGTGGAGCGACCACCGCCGTAGCGCTGCGAGCCCGTGATGCACCCCGACAAATTCGATGCCGCCGCCTTCCTGCGCGACCATTGGCAGAAGACTCCGTGCCTGATCCGCAATCCGTGGCGCGATTGGCAGAACCCGCTCGACCCCGAAGACCTTGCCGGGCTGGCGTGCGAGGACGGCGTCGAGGCACGGCTGGTGACGCGCAAGCGCGACGACTGGAAGGTCGAGCACGGGCCGTTTGCCGAAAAGCGCTTCGCCAAGACCGGCAAGCATCCGTGGACGCTGCTGGTGCAGGCCGTCGACCAGATCGTCCCCGATGTTGCCGCACTGATCGAGCCGTTCCGCTTCGTGCCGAACTGGCGCATCGATGACGTCATGGTCAGCTACGCCAGCGACGG
>CALDHQ010000274.1 GCA_937894055.1 uncultured Polymorphobacter sp. | reverse complement strand
GTTGGCGAACTTCACGTCCTTCACGTCGAGCGTATCGACGATCACGAGACCCTGCTTCGCCTTCGAAGACAAAGCCATCTTCAGCCCGAGCGCGCGGACCTTCTTGTTCAGCGAGACGTCGAAGTCACGCAGGCGGGCACCGTGGGCCTTACCGCCACCGATGAACACCGGCGCACGGCGATCGCCGTGACGGGCGGTGCCGCCACCCTTCTGGCGACCGAACTTCTTGCCGGTGCGGGCAACTTCCGAGCGTTCGCGGGTGGCGCGGGCGATGCCGCGACGGTTCTCGAGCTGCCAGGTGACGACGCGATGGAGGATGTCGGCACGCGGCTCAACGCCGAACACCGCATCCGACAGTTCGACTTCGCCCTTGGCGGCCGAACCATCGAGGTTGAGGACCTTGACCTTCACGATTAGCCCTCCTGGCCTTCGGTTGCTTCGACAGCCGCGGTATCTTCCGCAGGCGTATCGGCAGCAGCCGGAGTTTCGTTGCTGTTGGCAGCACCCTTGATGCCGGCGGGATACGGCGCTTCGGCGTGGCGCGAGACCTTCACCGAGTCCTTGATCGTCATCCAGCTGTTCTTCGCGCCCGGAACCGATCCCTTGACGAAGATCAGGCCGCGCTCGTCATCCACGCGGACAACTTCGAGGTTCTGCTGGGTGCGCTGACGGTCGCCCATGTGGCCGGCCATCTTCTTGCCCTTGAACACCTTGCCGGGATCCTGGCGCTGGCCGGTCGAACCGTGCGAACGGTGCGAGACCGAGACACCGTGCGTGGCACGCAGACCGCCGAAGTTCCAGCGCTTCATGGCGCCCTGGAAACCCTTACCGACGGTGTGACCGGTGATGTCGACCAGCTGGCCGGCAATGAAATGATCCGCCGAGATGGTTTCGCCGGCGGTGAGCAGCGCGTCTTCGGACACGCGGAACTCGACGACCTTCGCCTTGGGCTCGACTTCGGCTTTGCCGAAATGGCCGCGCTCGGGCTTCGTCGTGTTCTTGGCCTTCTTCGTACCGGCGCCGAGCTGGACAGCGACGTAACCGTCACGGTCTGCGGTGCGGGTCGAGACGACCTGGCAATTTTCGAGTGCGAGTACCGTTACCGGCACATGGCGACCGTCGTCCTGAAACAGACGGGTCATTCCCATTTTCTTCGCGATCACGCCAGTGCGCATGATCTTATCCTTTCCTGTCAGAGGCCCGGGCGAACCGGGCGTGATCCAAAACAAATCGCTCCGCGTATGTCGTCCGGGACTGTCGCCCCGGCCGTAGTATCAGGCTTACGCCTGCAGCTTGATCTCGATGTCGACACCGGCAGCGAGGTCGAGCTTCATCAGCGCGTCCACGGTCTGCGGCGTCGGGTCGACGATGTCGAGGAGGCGCTTGTAAGTCCGGACTTCGAACTGCTCGCGGCTCTTCTTGTCGACGTGGGGCGACCGGTTGACGGTGAACTTTTCGATACGCGTCGGCAAAGGAATCGGGCCGCGAATTGCAGCGCCGGTCCGCTTGGCCGTATCGGCAATCTCACTCGTGGCCATATCGAGCACACGGTGATCAAACGCCTTGAGGCGAATACGGATATTCTGCGTTTCCATCAGTTCAACCATTCAACCTGTCAAAGAACAAGGCCGCTCCAATCAGTGCCGATTCGGTAGCTTCCGAATCGCCATCAACGAGAGTGGAGCGGCCCCTTACACTTACTTGATGATGCTTGCAACCACGCCCGAACCAACGGTGCGGCCACCTTCGCGAATTGCGAAGCGCAGACCCTGGTCCATCGCGATCGGTGCGATGAGCTTGACGGTCAGCTGGACGTTGTCGCCGGGCATGACCATCTCGGTGCCTTCAGGCAGCTCGACAGTGCCGGTGACGTCGGTCGTGCGGAAATAGAACTGCGGGCGGTAGTTGGCGAAGAACGGCGTGTGACGGCCACCTTCGTCCTTCGACAGCACGTAGACTTCGGCGACGAACTCGGTGTGCGGCTTGATCGAGCCGGGCTTGCAGAGCACCTGGCCGCGTTCGACGTCTTCACGACCCACGCCGCGGAGCAGCGCGCCGATGTTGTCGCCGGCCTGGCCCTGATCGAGCAGCTTGCGGAACATTTCGACGCCGGTGCAGACCGACTTGCGGGTGTCGTGGATGCCGACGATTTCGACTTCTTCGCCGACCTTGACGACGCCCGATTCAACACGGCCGGTGACGACGGTGCCGCGACCCGAGATCGAGAACACGTCTTCGATCGGCATCAGGAACGGACGGTCGAGCGCGCGCAGCGGCTGCGGGATGTAGTCGTCGACTGCAGCCATCAGCTTGAGAACGGCGTCACGGCCGATTTCGTCGCGCTTGCTTTCGAGCGCCATCAGCGCCGAACCCTGGATGATCGGAATGTCATCGCCCGGGAAGTCGTACTTCGACAGAAGCTCGCGGATTTCCATTTCGACGAGCTCGAGGATTTCGGGATCGTCAACCTGGTCGACCTTGTTCATGAACACGACCATCGCCGGCACGCCGACCTGCTTTGCGAGCAGGATGTGCTCGCGGGTCTGCGGCATCGGACCGTCGGTCGCCGAAACGACGAGGATGGCGCCGTCCATCTGCGCCGCGCCGGTGATCATGTTCTTCACATAGTCGGCGTGGCCGGGGCAATCGACGTGCGCGTAGTGGCGATCCTTGGTTTCATACTCGACGTGTGCGGTCGAGATGGTGATGCCGCGCTCGCGCTCTTCGGGAGCCTTGTCGATGTCGGCATAGGCGGTGAAGGTAGCGCCACCGGTTTCAGCCAGAATCTTGGTGATGGCAGCCGTCAGCGACGTCTTGCCATGATCGACGTGGCCGATCGTACCGATGTTGCAGTGCGGCTTGTTCCGCTCGAATTTGGCTTTACCCATGGCTTTTAAACCCTCTTGCTTGCGTTTGGTTCAGTTGGTTTTGACCCGAAGGTCGCGCTGACTAGTGACTGGTTGTGGCAGAAATCAGGCCATCTTGAGCTTGATTTCCTCGGCGACGTTTGCCGGGACTTCTTCGTAGTGGCTGAACTGCATCGAATACTGCGCCCGGCCCTGGCTCATCGAGCGTAGCTGGTTGACGTAGCCGAACATGTTCGCCAGCGGCACGACCGCTTCGATGACCTGTGCGTTGCCGCGGCTGTCGGTGCCCTGGATCTGGCCACGACGGCTGTTCAAGTCGCCGATGACGTCGCCCATGAAATCTTCCGGGGTGACGACTTCGACCTTCATCATCGGTTCGAGCAGCTTGATGCCGGCCTTGGTGGCGGCTTCGCGCATACCGCCGCGACCGGTGATTTCGAACGCCAGCGCCGACGAGTCGACGTCATGATAGGCGCCGTCATACAGCGTCGCGGTGAAGTCGATGATCGGGAAGCCGATGAGGCTGCCTGATGCGGCGACTTCGCGGATACCCTTTTCGACCGACGGGATATATTCCTTGGGAATATTGCCGCCCTTGACGTCATCCTTGAAGATGATGCCCGAGCCGCGCTCGCCGGGTTCGACGGTGAACTTGATGCGGCCGAACTGGCCCGAGCCGCCCGACTGCTTCTTGTGGGTGTAATCGACATCGACCTTGCGGGCGAGCGATTCGCGATAGGCGACCTGCGGTGCGCCGACATTGGCTTCGACCTTGAACTCGCGACGCATGCGGTCGACGAGAATTTCGAGGTGGAGTTCGCCCATGCCCTTGATGATGGTCTGGCCCGATTCCATGTCGCTGGTGACGCGGAACGACGGATCTTCCTGCGCGAGGCGATTGAGCGCGATGCCCATCTTTTCCTGGTCGGCCTTGGTCTTGGGTTCAACCGCGACTTCGATGACCGGCTCGGGGAATTCCATGCGCTCGAGAATGATCGGCTTGAGCGGCGCGCACAGCGTGTCACCCGTCGTCACATCCTTGAGGCCGACCAGCGCGACGATGTCGCCGGCATAGGCTTCCTTGATGTCTTCACGGTTGTTGGCGTGCATCAGCAGCATGCGGCCGATCTTTTCGCGCTTGTCCTTGACCGAGTTGAGCACGGTCGAGGCAGCTTCCATCTTGCCCGAATAGATGCGGGCAAAGGTCAGCGTGCCGACGAACGGGTCGGTCATGATCTTGAACGCCAGCGCCGAGAACGGTGCGTCATCCGAAGCTTCGCGGACTTCTTCCTCGTCCTTGGCGTTGATGCCGTACATCGGCGGAATGTCGAGCGGGCTCGGCATGTAATCGACGACGGCGTCGAGCAGCGGCTGCACGCCCTTGTTCTTGAACGCCGAGCCGCACAGCACGGGGACGAACGAGAACGACAGCGTGCCCTTGCGGATCAGCGCCTTGAGCTGTGCAGTGGTCGGCTCGGTGCCTTCGAGATAGGCTTCCATGATGTCGTCGTCCTGTTCGACGGCCATCTCGATCAGTTCCGAACGTGCAACCGCAGCTGCATCCTTCAGATTGTCGGGGATGTCCTTATATTCGAACTTGGCGCCGAGGCTTTCTTCAAGCCAGACAATCGCGCGGTTCTCAACGAGGTCGACGAGACCGATGAAATCGCCTTCGAGGCCGATCGGGAGGTACAGGACCGCCGGACGCGCGCCGAGGCGGTCCTTGATCATCTGCACGCAGCGATCGAAGTTGGCGCCGGTGCGGTCAAGCTTGTTGACGAAGCACATGCGCGGCACTTTGTACTTGTCGGCCTGGCGCCACACGGTTTCCGACTGCGGCTCGACGCCGGCAACGCCGTCGAAGCAGGCCACGGCACCATCGAGGACGCGCAGCGAACGCTCGACTTCAATCGTGAAGTCGACGTGGCCGGGGGTGTCGATGATGTTGATGCGGTGGTCGTTCCAGAAGCACGTCGTCGCGGCGGACGTGATCGTGATGCCGCGCTCCTGCTCCTGCTCCATCCAGTCCATCGTGGCGGTGCCCTCATGGACTTCGCCGATCTTGTACGACTTGCCGGTGTAGTAGAGAATACGCTCGGTGGTCGTGGTTTTCCCGGCGTCAATATGCGCCATGATCCCGATGTTGCGGTATTTGTCGAGCGAAGTGGTGCGCGTCATTTTCTTTACTACCAGCGAGAGTGATCGGTCTTACCGCTGCTACCAGCGATAATGCGAGAAGGCGCGGTTGGCTTCGGCCATCCGGTGCGAATCTTCACGCTTCTTGACGGCGGTGCCACGGTTGTTCGCGGCGTCGATGAGCTCACCCGACAGACGCGCTGCCATGGTGTTCTCGCTGCGGTTGCGCGCAGCGCTGATCAGCCAGCGGATCGCGAGTGCCTGCGAACGCTCGGGGCGGACTTCGACGGGAACCTGATAGGTTGCACCACCGACGCGGCGCGAGCGGACTTCGATGCCCGGCTTCACGTTGGTCAGCGCGTCGTGGAACACGGCGAGCGGTTCGCGACGGGTCTTGGCCTCGACCGAATCAAGGGCGTTGTAGACGATCGACTCAGCGACCGACTTCTTGCCCTCGTACATGACGAGGTTCATGAATTTCGAAAGGATCAGATCTCCGAAACGGGGATCGGGAAGGATTTCACGCTTTTCGGGGCGGCGACGACGGGCCATGATATTTCTCGCTTATTTCGGGCGCTGGGGACGGAAGCGGACTAAGTGTTACTTAGGACGCTTGGCGCCGTACTTCGAACGGCTCTGCTTGCGGTTCTTGACACCCTGGGTATCAAGCACACCGCGCAGCACGTGGTAGCGCACGCCGGGAAGATCCTTGACGCGGCCGCCGCGAATCAGGACCACCGAGTGCTCCTGAAGGTTGTGGCCTTCGCCGGGGATGTAGCCGATGACTTCAAAGCCATTGGTCAGGCGGATCTTGGCAACCTTGCGGAGTGCCGAGTTCGGCTTCTTCGGCGTCGTCGTGTAGACGCGGGTGCAAACGCCGCGCTTCTGCGGGCATTCTTCCATGGCCGGTGCGGTTTCGCGCACGCGCTGCGGCGTGCGGCCATGACGGATCAACTGGTTAATCGTAGGCATCGTATTCGTATCATCCTGCTGTTCGGTGGCACCGTTGCCGGCACCGCCTACTCCAAGTCTGAACCGCCCTCACGGCATAAGCGCAGTGGGCTCCGTCACCGGAACCCGCCGCGCACAGCTCAGCCTGTCGTTTCTGGCCCGTGCGAACAGGCGGCTGGGACGAGTCCCGGATACCGGCTGCGCGAGCGAAGGCGCCCTATACGTCCCGACTCGGTTCAGGTCAACGCCATTTCTTGGGCGCCCCGTTACAACGCCGGGCCGCCGCAACTTGAATCTGGCGCACCGCCGCCGCAACGCCGATAACCCCGGCATGACGCGCCGCCACGCCCTCCTCGCCCTGCTCGTGCTGCTCGGGCTGTTCGCCGCCATCCAGCTGCTGTCACGCTGGCTGCAACCCGCCCCCACGGCACCGCAACCCGCCTTCGTCGCCAGTGCCCCCGCGCTGGTCGACCCGCGCGCCCCCAGCGCCGGCCCCGCCAACGCTGCCGTCACCATCATCCTGTTCTCGGACTATGCCTGCCCCGCCTGCCGCGCGCTGCACCCCGACCTGCGCAGCGTTCTGGCAAACCACCCCGATGTCCGAATCGTCTACCGCGACTGGCCGGTGTTCGGCGCCGCATCGCGCCAAGCCGCGCGCCTCGCCATCGCCAGCACCCACCAGAACCGCCACGCCGCGTTCGACGACGCGCTGATGCGCAGCCCCGGCCTCACCGAACCCGCCCTCCGCGCCGCCGCCACCCAGGCCGGCGTCGACTGGCCCCGCCTGCAAACCGACCTCGCCACCCATGCCACCGAGATCGACGCCCTGCTCGCCGATACCGACCTCCACGCCCGCGCACTGGGCTTCGTCGGCACGCCGATGCTGCTCGTCGGCCCCTACCTTGTCACTGGTCGCGTGCCGGCAGCGCGGCTCGAAACGCTGATCGCCGAAGTGCGCAAGTTGAAATGAGGGGAAGAGCCTCCGGCGGGCAGGCGTGACGCCTGCACCCGATTGTTGCAGA
>CALDHQ010000273.1 GCA_937894055.1 uncultured Polymorphobacter sp. | reverse complement strand
TGCGGGCGCTCGTAGCGGAACAGCGGGCCGTGCGCGGCGAGCTTCATCGGCGCATGCTGCTGCCAGCCATTCGAGATGAAGGCGCGCGCGATGCCGGCGGTGAATTCGGGGCGCAAGGTCAGCGATTCGCCGCCGCGATCTTCGAAACTGTACATTTCCTTCGACACGACATCGGTGGTTTCACCGAGCGAGCGCGCGAAGACGCTGGTGAACTCGAACACCGGCACATCGACGCGGCGGAAGCCGTAAAGCTTGCGCACGCGATTGAAGGTTTCGACGACATGGTCGAAGCGCGCGAGTTCCTCGCCGTAAAGGTCCTGGGTGCCGCGGACGCGTTGTACTTTTTCAGCCATGCGCGCGCTGATAGGCAATGCCCCCTATTCGCGCAAGTTCAGCGCAGCAGCCGCAGCCCGACGATGCAGCCGATCAGCCCGGTCAGCAGCAGCAAGCGCGGCAGGCTGGCGGCTTCGTGATAGACCAGAATCCCGACGATCGCGGTGCCCGCCGCGCCGATTCCCGCCCATACCGCATAGGCGGTACCCATTGGGATCGAACGCGAGGCGACTTCAAGCAGACCCATGCTCAGGGTGACCGAGACCAGAAACGCCAGCACCCACGGCCAGTTGCGGAAGCCATCGACGTGACGCAGCGACGTGGTGAAGCCGACTTCGAACAGCCCACCCGCGATGAGCAGCAGCCACGCCATCAGCTTGCCACGTCATCCAGCGCATCGCCGTCGAGGCGGTAGACGGTCCATTCGTCCATCGCCTTGGCACCCATCGCCTTGTAGAATCCGATCGACGGGGTGTTCCAGTCGAGCACCCACCAGTCGAACCGCGCATAGCCGCGTGCCACCGCCAGTGCGGCAATTGCCTTGAGCAGTGCCGTGCCGGCGCCCGAGCCGCGTGCGTCTGGGTTGACATACAAGTCGTCGAGCCAGAAGCCCGGCTTGCCGGTCCAGGTCGAGAAGGTCTTGAAGAAGATAGCAAAGCCTTGGGCAACGCCATCGATTTCGGCGATCAGCGCCTCGACCAGCGGCTTGGCGCCGAACAGTCCCTCATGGATATCGGCCTCGGTCGCGGTCACGGCGTCGGGCTCGCGTTCATAGGTCGCCAGATCCTTGGCGAATTGCAGGATCTGCGGCACGTCAGCCGGGGTTGCATCGCGGATGGTCAGTGTCATTTTTCCCCCTTGGCACGCGGATTCTGGGGGGCGCTCACTGCGCTGCCTGTAGCTCCGCCGCCGCTTTGGCCGCTTCGATTTCGGCGGCCTTCTTCTCGACCAGCTGCACGATGTGATTGACCATTGCCGGTTCGTCGATGTGGTGGCTGGTGACGCCCGACAGATAGACCATGTGCTTGCCGTTGCCGCCGCCGGTGATGCCGATGTCGGTTTCGCGCGCTTCGCCGGGGCAGAT
>CALDHQ010000272.1 GCA_937894055.1 uncultured Polymorphobacter sp. | reverse complement strand
CGCGACCAAGGTCGCCGACGCCTTTGCCGCCGCGCACCGCACGCGCTTCGGCTTCATCGGTGACGGTGCGCCGATGATCGCCAGCGTCCGCGTTGAAATCGTCGCGTCGGCGCCGCTTGCCGCATCGGTCGCCGCAGCGGGGGGTGAAGAACCCGCTGGCAGCGCGCTGGTCGATTGGGGGCAGGGCGCCATCGACACCCGCGTGCTCGGCCGCGCCGCGCTGGCGCAAGCGGGTGAATTGGCGGGGCCGCTGGTCATCGTCGACCCGACCTCGACGATCCTCGTTGCGCCGGGCTGGCAGGCGCGCTGCGACGCTGCCGCGAACCTGCTGCTGACGCGCGGCACCGCTGTCGCCCGCAGCGAATACCGCAGCACTGCACGCGACCCGGTGCAGCTCGAACTGTTCAACAACCGCTTCATGGATGTGGCGGAACAGATGGGGCTGGCGCTGCAGAACACCGCCACCTCGGTCAACATCAAGGAACGGCTCGATTTTTCGTGCGCGATTTTCGACGCGTCGGGCGCGCTGATCGCCAATGCGCCGCACATGCCCGTCCACCTCGGTTCGATGAGCGACTCTATCCGCACCATCATCGCAGCGCGCGGCACCAAGATGGCGGCGGGCGATGCCTATATGCTCAACGCGCCGTACAACGGCGGCACGCATCTGCCCGACATTACCGTGGTGATGCCGGTGTTCACCGATGCCGCCACGCCAGCGTTCTTCGTCGCGGCGCGCGGTCACCATGCCGATATCGGCGGGCTGACGCCGGGGTCGATGCCGCCCGACAGCCGCAGCATCGACGAGGAAGGCGTGCTGATCGACAATGTCACGCTGGTCGAGGCCGGGCGCTTCCGCGAGGCCGAAGTCGCGGCGTTGCTCGGGTCGGGGGCGTATCCGGCGCGCAATATCGCCGCCAACATCGCCGACCTCAAGGCGCAGGTCGCCGCGTGCAACCAGGGCGCTGCGGCGCTCAAGACGCTGGTTGCGGCGCATGGGCAAGACGTGGTCGCCGCCTATATGGGCCATGTCCAGGACCATGCCGACGAAGCGGTGCGCCGCGTGCTGGCGACGCTCGACAGCGGCGCGTTCACTTACCCGATGGACAATGGTGCCGAGGTCGCGGTGCGCATCACCGTCGACCGCGCCGCACGCACCGCGCATGTCGATTTCACCGGCACCAGCGCCCAGCGCCCCGACAATTTCAACGCGCCGCGCTCGATCGCGCGCGCGGCGGTCCTCTATGTTTTCCGCTGTCTGGTAGGTGACGATATTCCGCTCAACGACGGCTGCCTGCGCGGCGTGACGCTGACCGTGCCGCCGGGGTCGATGCTCGATCCGGCGTATCCGGCCGCGGTGGTCGCGGGCAATGTCGAAACCAGCCAGGTCGTTACCGATGCGCTGTTCGGTGCATTGGGCGTGATGGCGGGCGCGCAGGGCACGATGAACAACTTCACCTTCGGCAATACCCAAGTGCAATATTACGAAACCGTCGCGGGCGGCGCGGGTGCGGGCACGCGCTTCGACGGTGCCAGCGCGGTGCAGACGCACATGACCAACAGCCGGCTGACCGACCCCGAGATTTTGGAAACGCGCTTCCCGGTGCGGCTCGAAACCTTCGCGATCCGGCGCGGCTCGGGTGGCGCGGGCGCGCACCACGGCGGCGACGGCGTCGTACGCCGCGTGCGTTTTCTCGAACCCGTCACGGCCGGCATGCTCGCCAACCGCCGCGACGTGCCGCCGTTCGGACTGGCCGGCGGTGCCAAAGGAGCAGCAGGCCGCAACTGGGTCGAGCGCGCCAACGGCAGCCGCGAAGACTTCGGCGCGACCGCGACGGTGGCGCTGGGTGCGGGCGATGTGTTCGTTATTGAAACGCCGGGCGGCGGCGGCTTCGGAGAGGTGGGCGGCTGATGCTGGTGCTGTCGGGAATTGGCGTCATCGTCATTGGCTTTGTGCTGCGTTTCAACCCGCTGCTGGTGGTGACGGTGGCGGCGCTGGTCACCGGCTGGGCGGCGGGGCTCGATGCGCTGACGGTGGTCGCGGCGCTCGGCAAGGCGTTCAACGACAACCGCTATGTCAGCGTCATCTGGATCGTGCTGCCGGTGATCGGCCTGCTCGAACGCTACGGGCTGCAGGAGCGCGCGCGGACGCTGATTTCGTCGATCCATGCCGCAACCGTAGGGCGGCTGCTGCTGACCTATATGGTGTTCCGCCAGTTGACGGCGGCAGCAGGGCTCAACGCGATTGCCGGCCATGCGCAGACGGTGCGGCCGTTGCTCGCACCGATGGCGGTCGCGGCAGCCGAAAAGCAGGGTGCGACGACCGATGCCGAGCACCAGCAGATCCGCGCGATGGCGGCGGCGACCGACAATATCGGGCTGTTCTTCGGCGAGGACATCTTCCTCGCGGTCGCGTCGATCCTGCTGATCAAGGGCTTCCTCGAAAACTACGGCATCATCCTGAGCCCGCTGTCGCTGTCGGTGTGGGCAATCCCCACCGCGATTGCCGCGACGCTGATCCACGGCTTCCGGCTGTGGCGGCTCGACAAGCGGCTCGCCGCCAAGGCAGCCGGGCGATGATTGGGCTATCGTTCATCTATACGCTCGGCGGCATCGTGTTCGCGGCCTTCGCGCTCCTCAGCGCGCGCGACCAGACCAACCCCAAGCGCTGGGGCAATGCCGCGTTCTGGGGGCTGCTGGCATTGAGCTTCCTTGGCGGCAACGCGCTAGGCGACCTCGGCAACGGCGTGCTGGTGCTTGTGCTGGTGGCGCTCGCCGGGTTCGGCGCGGTCGGGCGCAGCCACCCGCCGACCACCGATGCGGCAACGCGCAGCGCAGCCGCTGCCAAGTTCGGCAACCGGCTGTTTGTGCCGGCGCTGGCAATCCCGGTGACGGCGCTCGCGGGCACCTTGCTGTTCAAATACATCACCGTCGGCGGCGTGCCGCTGGTCGATCCCAAGCAGACGACACTGGTGTCGCTGGCGCTCGGCGTGCTGGTGGCGCTGGCGCTGGCGACCGCGATGCTGCGCCCGCCGAAACTCGCCAGCTTGCAGGAAGGGCGGCGTCTGGTCGATGCCGTCGGCTGGGCGGCGATCCTGCCGCAGATGCTTGCCGCACTCGGCGGGGTGTTCGCGCTCGCGGGCGTCGGCGAGGTCGTCGGGCAGGGGGTCAGCGCGATTGTCCCCGACGGCAATCTGTTCGCGGCGGTCGCGGCGTACACGCTCGGCATGGCGCTGTTCACGATGGTGATGGGCAATGCGTTCGCGGCGTTTCCGGTGATGACCGCAGCGGTGGCGCTGCCGCTGCTGGTGCATGGCTACGGCGGCAATCCGGCGATCATCGCGGCGATCGGCATGCTGTCGGGGTTCTGCGGGACGCTGTGCACGCCGATGGCGGCGAACTTCAACATCGTGCCGGCGACGTTGCTCGAACTCGATGACCGCAACGGCGTCATCAAGGCGCAGGTGGCGACCGCGCTACCGCTGCTCGCGATCAACACGCTGCTGATTTACGGACTGGCATTCAGATGAAGCTGACCCCCGACCTCGCGTCGCGCATGGCGAACATCGCGCTGGCGCATACGGTGCGCGAATTCCCGCACAAGCTCGACCATGTCTGGAACGACGCCAGCGACGGCACGCGGCCGAGCGCACAGCACCCGATCTTCTACGGTAGCTTCGACTGGCACAGCTGCGTTCACGGCTATTGGCTGCTGCTGCGTTTGTTGCGGCGCTTCCCCGACCTGCCCGAAGCGCCGGCCATCCGTGCGCGCGCCGATGATGTGTTCACCCCCGCAAAGGTCGCGGGCGAACTGGCCTATCTGTCGCGTCCCAACAGCGGCGGCTTCGAGCGACCCTATGGCTGGGCGTGGCTGCTGGCGCTGCACGGCGAGGCAGCGTTGCATGACGCAGGCTGGGGCGCGGCGCTCGAACCGCTGGCGCGGGCCTTTGCCGTGCGCTTCACCACGTTCCTGCCGGTGCAGACCTATGCGATCCGCAACGGCAGCCACGCCAATACCGCGTTCGCGCTGGTACTGGCGCACGACTGCGCCAAGACGCACGACACGCCGCTGGCCGCGCTGATGACGTTTATCTCCATTCCGCCCACGACGGTTGGCGTGTTCCTGCCCGGCGCGTTGTTGGTGGGCAACGGGTTCGGTTTCCACGCTGATGTGCAGACGATCCGTGACATGCTGGATTCCGGTGCAAGCTTTGGGGACTGGGCCACCTGGCTGTTTTCCGACGCAGCGCCGTCGCTGGTACTGGGTCTGCTGGTGATTGCCAGTGTTGCGGCCGTGGCCGGGTTCCTGCTTGCCACGTTGACGTGGAGAATTGTGGTCGCCCGCAAATGGACCAGGCGACCTGCGCGCCGGAAAGTGCTACACCCTGCCGAATGAGCATTCGGCGCGA
>CALDHQ010000271.1 GCA_937894055.1 uncultured Polymorphobacter sp. | reverse complement strand
CGGCGGCGATTTGCAGTGGCGGCCCGGCGAGGACACACCGCGCGTGTCGATCCGCAGCGTCCAGCCGCTCGAACAACTGGCCAAGCGCACGCGGTCGCGGCTGATCGTCGATGTCGATAGCGCGCGGACGCCACGCGCTGCGGCAATCGAGGATCTCGCGGCGCTGCTGCTGCCGTCGCTTGGCGGCCGCGGCGAAGTCATTCTGCGCATGAAGCTCGCCGACGGGTGCATCGCCGCCGTCAGCCTGGGCCGCGAGTACAGCATCGACGGCGAACTGCGCGGCAGCGTCGAGCGCGTCGCCGGCGTCGATTCGGTCGAGCTGCGCGCGGTTTCGGCGTGAGGCACCATAGCGGCGATTGAGATTGTCGGTTTGCTGCGGGCTGGCTATGGGGTGGCATCACGCTGTTTTCGAAAGTGCCCGCCATGACCGCCCCCGAAACCGATGCCGACAAGGATGTCGCCGCTGCCGCGATCACCGATACGCCGCCCGATCATCTGTCAGCGACGCCCGGCAGCCCGTTCTATGACGAGGCTGTTCTGGCGCGCGGCATCGGCATCCGCTTCAACGGCGTCGAGCGCACCACCGTCGACGAATATTGCGTTTCCGAAGGCTGGGTGAAGCTCAGCGTCGGCAATGCCCGCGACCGCTACGGCCGCCCGATGACGATCAAGCAGAAGGGCACCGTCGAGCCTTACTTCAAGAGCTGACGCTTGCCGGTCATTTGACCGCCAGTTCCATCTGAACATCGTCGCCCTTGGCGGTGACGCTTTTACCCGTAGCGACGAACACCCGCGCCGGATCGATCGCGGCGTCCGCCAGCAGCGCCTGCTTGACCGTATCGGCACGCGCCTGGCCCAGTGCTGCAAGCTGCGCATCGGTCGGTGCGAACTTCGGCCGGAGCGCGGTTTCCAGCCAACCCACCTGCGCGGTGGCGGCGGCCAGCTTGGCCTCCTTGCCCGAAATCAGGTTCGCCGTCGGCAGGTCCTTGGGATAGTCGGGCCTCTTGCCGAACTTGGTCTTGTAGATTTTCGCCAGCCGGTCGCGCTTTTCGCCCATGTCGAGCGTTGCATAATCCACCGGCTTCTTGCTGGCGCCCGCCACGGCGGCTTCGATCCCGGCCGTGGTCATGGCTTCGGCGTCTTCGCGGATGCCGGGGCCGGCGGGGATGTCGAGGTTGACGTCGGGCTTGTCTGCCAGCCCCTTGGCAAGCTTGGCGAGACTTGCCGATGCATCGGGGCCAAGTGCCGCCGAGCCGGCGTCAAACGCCACGAACTGGGGTTGCTCGTCGGCGCTGAACAGATCGCCGAGCATCCGGAACGGTGCGGTGATGATCTTGGTCAGCACATTGCCGACGACCTTCCACACCACCGGCCAGACGTTGAACTTCGGGTCATCGAGCGAGCCGGTGACCGGCAGGTCGAGGTCGATGACGCCGTTCTTGTCCTTGAGCAGCGATGTCGCCAGCCGCACCGGCATCGACACCTTCTTCTTGCTGTCGGTCGCGGCGCCCCATTCGAGCTGGTCGATGACGACATGGTGCTGCGCGTCGAGCTGGCGCGCATTGATCTTGTAGTGGAAATCGGTGCTGAGCTTGCCCTTGGCGATGTTGTAGCCGGCGTACTCGCCCGAATAGGGGTTGAATACCGGAAGCTCGATATTCTTGAAGCTCGCGGTGATGTCGGTGTTGGCATCATAGGCGAACGGATTGGCACGGCCGGTGATGGTGACCGGCGAGAAGCGGTCGATGACATAGCCCTTGAGGTTGAACTTTGCCTGCGCGCCCGGTGTTGTCGACAAATCGGAGATCGTGCCCGAAAAGCCCTGGATGCTGGCGCGGAAGTTGGGCTCGATCGAATAGTCCGAAAAGCCGATCGTGCCGTTCCTGAATACCACCTGCCCGATGTGGATCGGCATTTCAGAGCCGGCAGACGCCAGCGTGTTCGACATGACCGCCTTGACGCGGACGTCGCCGATCGCCTGCTTGCTGCTGTTGATGGGCAGCGGGGCAGGGGCGGCGCCGGTTTCGTTGACCTTGGCGATGTTGAGTTCGGCGTTGCGGGTGATCGCGATGTTCGACACCGGTTTGTCGAGCGTGATCGTCGCAATCGCCATCCGGTCACCGGAATATTGGATGCCGGCGACGTCGAGCCGTTGCCACGCCAGCAAGTCGGTGCCGGTTGCGCGTTCGAGCAGCTTGAGGTCGGTGACGCTGGCGCCGCCGGCGAAATCGATGCGCGGCGTCTTGGCGGTCGGCGTGATGCGCGCCTTGCCCTTGACGCCGAGCAGCCCCGACTTGACGATAACGCCCGGCGGTGTCGGCGCGAACGCGACGAAATCGGCAATCGGCAGTTTCGCCATGTCGAGCGCCATCGCGGCACCGCCGGTTTGCGGATCGACGCGGCCGACGGCGCTGATTGTCGCGCTACGGTTGATGGTGGCGGAAAAACTGACCGGCAGCGGCGTGTCGCGCTTGTCGGTGATGGTGCCGATGTTGAGCTTGACCGGCGCGATGTCGAGCACCTTGGCGGGCGTGACGCGCGCCAGCGTCAGCTTGACCGCGGCGTCTTCGAGATTGAACCCCGCCAAGCTGTAGTGCCAGGCCGGCGTATCGGGAGCGGGCGCCGATTTGGGCAGCTTCATCGGATAGAGCCCCGGGATGCTGACCGAATTGTCGGCGGCGACCAGCGCCTGCGCCTTGAGCCCGGCGACGGTCACCGCGCCGATGCGTGCCATGCGCGCTTTGGCGTCGATCTGGCTGGCATCGAGCGCGATGCTGCGCAGCGCGACAGCCTCGGGGGTCTTGCCGCGACCCTTGACGGCGATGCCCTTGACCGACAGCGCACCGATGTCCGCGACTTGGGTGGACAGCTTGTAGCTTGAGCCGGCGAGCGTGACATTATCGAGCGCGACGCTTTCGCCGGTGGCGCGGCGGGCGCTGACGCCACCGATATCCAGTGCGCCAATTGCGGCGTTGTCGCTGCCAAGCGACAGTTGCGTCGGTGCCAGCTTGAGCGTCTTGACGGTGACATCGTCGCCGTCCTTGGTGCGCAGTGCAAGGTCAGCGACGGCAAGGCTGTCGAGACTTGCGTCGAACATGTTTGCGGGCGGCGCGCCGGCAGTTTTGGGGGCGGCGGCGAACTTGTAGCTGCCGGCTAAATCGAGGCTGCCGCCGAGCAGTGCCACCGGCGCTATATCGTCGATGAAGCGGTACAGCGAGGTCAGCTTGAGCGCCCCGATGCTGAACTTGCCGCTCGATGCCAGCGGCGCCATCGATAGCGTGCCGGCCCAGTGGAACACCTCGCCGTCCTTGCTAGCGGCATCGAGCTTGTAGTTGCCGCCGGCGTCCATGTGGGTGGCGAAATCGCGCAATTCGAAGGTTATCGGGGTCAGCGATTTTTCGTGCGAATTGGCGCGGCGCTGGTCGCTGAAATGGACGGTGCCGTTACGCACGTCGAGGCGACCGATCCACACCGCCGGCGTCGGCTTGCCGTCATCGGGCGGCACCAGTTCGGACAGGTTGAGTGTGCCGTCCTTGCGCAGCACCGCGTTGACCAGCGGCGCATCGATGCTGACAGCGTCAAGCCGCGGGGTCATTTTCCAGATCGACGAGCCGCTGACGTTGACGCCGACATGACCGACCGCCACCATCGGTGCGGGGGCCTTGCTGTCACCAATGGCAATCTTGTCGATGTCGAGCGTCAGCTGCAGCGGGTTGAAGCGGATGTCGCCAAGCGAGAGCACCTTGCCGGGCAGGTTCTTGGTCACATAATCCTGTGCCGCCGAGCGGATCAGCCGCGGCGCCAACCAGAAACCCGCCGCGACATAGGCGCCGAACAGCAGCGCCAGCAGCAATGGAATCAGGATCAGCGGTCGGCGCAAAGATGCCATCATCGAATTTCCCCCGAGCCCATTGCCACTTTGCCGCCCCGCGCCGCGCACGACAAGGGGGCTTTTGCGCTGCCACTGCGGGGATCAGATCCAGCCGGCGGTCTGTGCGAGCAGCCAGACGCCGATGACCGCGAACAGCGCGGCGGCGATGTAGCGCACCGTCGCCAGTGGCACGCGCTTGAGCAGCGCATCGCCGAGGAACACCGCGGGCACGTTGGCGATCATCATGCCGAGTGTCGTGCCGATGGTGACCGGTACGACCATCTGGAACTGCGCGCCGAGTGCAATCGTGGCGATCTGCGTCTTGTCGCCCATTTCGACGAGGAAGAACGCCACCAGCGTTGTCAGAAAGGCGCCGAAGCGCGGCGGCTTGGCATCGAGGTCGTCGACCTTGTCGGGCACCAGCGTCCACGCCGCCATCGCCAGAAACGACAGCGCTACCGCGTAGCGGAATGCCTGGCCGTCGAGCAGCGACGCTACCTGCGCGCCGACCAGCGCGGCGAGGAAGTGGTTGGCGATGGTGGCAAAGAAGATGCCGGCGATGATCGGCCACGGCGTGCGGAACCGCGTCACCAGCAGAATGGCGAGCAGCTGCGTCTTGTCGCCGATTTCGGCAAGCGCGACGACGGCGGTGGAGGTCAGCAGGGCTTCAAGCATGCGCCGGCTGTAGGCTCATCGCGGGCCTGGGAGCAACTCCCGAACGTGCGCGTCGCTGCCAGCGATAGCAGAGGCCTCAGTTCGGCATGCCGAGGCTGATGCCGTCCTTCGCCAGCGATTCGCGCAGATACTGGAACTTCTGGTAGTTGGTTATGGTCAGCGGGCCGGTGTAGATGGCGCTCTGCAGCTTGCGCGGCGGGTACTGCACATAGGTCTTCATCAGCTTGTCGATTTCGGGGCCCATGATCGCCGCGACCCAGGTGTTGTCCCCCCAGGCGTTCATCACGACGTCATAGCGCTCCTGTGGATCCTGCCACAGGTCGAACAACTGCGGCACCACCGCGACATATTTTTCTTGCCCCTTCCAGCCGAGGTTCGAATCGACCGACAGCCCGCCGGTCTGCGCGCCATTGTCGCCGCGCAGGTTGAACGTCATCTTGAGATGGCCAATGCGGATCGCGCCGGGCGAAAGCTCGTTCTCGGTGAAGTAGAACCAGTTCTTGCGCGGCGATTCCTTGACCTGCCCCGTCAGCATCGGTGTCAGGTCGAAGCTGTCGAACATGGTCGGCTTGCCGTCGCGGTCGGCGGTTGGCAGCTTGGCGCCGCCGACACTGGCAAATGTTGCCATCCAGTCGGTGCCGCCCACGACTTCGTGGTTCTTGGCGCCTGCCGGGATATGGCCGGGCCATACCGCAATCGCCGGCACGCGGCTGCCGCCTTCGCGCACGGTGCCCTTGGTGCCGCGGAACGGCGTGTAACCGGCATCGGGATAGACGTCCTGCCACGCGCCGTTGTCGGTGGTGAAGACGACAAGCGTATTGCTGTCGAGGCCGAGCGCCTTGAGCTTCGCCATCACGCGGCCGATGCGCGTATCGACTTCGACAACCGAGTCGGCGAACTTGGTCTTCGACAGCGACTTGTCCTGGAACTCGGGGTCGGGAAGGTTGGGCTGGTGGACCTTCATGAAATTGACGCTGAGGAAGAACGGCTTGCCGGCGCGTGCCCCCACGGCGGCCTTGTCGAGATATTCGAGCGCGGCGGATTCGATATAGCGGTCGAGGAACGGAATCCCGACGACGCCGGGCTTGCCGTCGATCACCGGCGTGTTGACGTACTCGCCGTTGATCTTGAACATTTCGCGGGCTTTTGACCCGGCCGTGCCCTCGAGCGCGCCGATGGTCACCTTGTTGAACATTGCGCGGATTGCCGGATCCATCGCCGGGAACCATTTGGCGTCGCCGTAGGTGTAGGCGTTGAGGTGATACAGCCCGACGGCTTTCATCTCGTCGAAGCCCTGCGCGGTGGGCATGGCGTAGTCGGCCTCGCCCAGATGCCATTTACCGGTGAAATAGGTGGCATAGCCCGCGGTCTTGAGCACCGAGGCCAGCGTCCATTCGGCCGCCGGCAGGCCGCCGCCCTGGCCC
>CALDHQ010000270.1 GCA_937894055.1 uncultured Polymorphobacter sp. | reverse complement strand
TGCGTCGCTTCGCACGTGTTCCGTTCGGGCCGTTTTCGACAAGTTCGGGGCCGATACCTGCACGGCAGCTTGGCATTTGGTATGCGAGCAAAGCAGCCGTGCGCAGAAGCGATTGGGGAGCGGCGCGTGGCGACCAAATGTTCCAAAATGTGACCCTCGCGAAGCATGCAAGGCGACGGCTTATGAGGCTTTGGCAAACGCCTCGTCCCGGTCGCGGTAGGCAAGCAGCCGGAGCGCGTTGAAAACCACGACAAGCGTCGATCCTTCATGCGCCGCGACTGCCGGGCCAATGCCGAGACCCAGGATCGTTGCGGGAACCAGGATGCCCACCATGCCCAGGCTGATGACGAGATTCTGCCGGATGATCGAACGGGTTTGACGGCTCAGGCCGATCACGAACGGCAAATGGGCCAGATCGTCAGCCATCAAGGCAACGTCTGCGGTTTCCAAGGCCACGTCGGAACCGGCGGCCCCCATCGCAATGCCCACCGTTGCGTTGGCCATGGCGGGCGCATCGTTCACGCCGTCGCCAACCATCGCGACCGGGGCTTGTGCGCGCAGCTTGCTGATCGCCGCGACCTTGTCTTCGGGCATCAGGTCGCCCCAGGCCTCGTCGATACCGACTTCTTTGGCGACCGCATCGGCGACGCGCTGGTTATCGCCCGAAATCATGATGATGCGGGTCATGCCCAAGGCACGCAGCCGCGCGAGCGCCGGCTTCGCCGCGGCGCGCGGTGTGTCCATCAACCCGATTGCACCAAGGTCGTCGTTGTTTCGGCGCACGACCATCGTTGTTCGCCCCTGCTCACGCAGCCGGGCAATCGCCGCCTGCATCGCTGCCGACAGCGGCGCCATGCCGTCTTGTCCGAACATTTCGGCTTTGCCGATGACGATTGCTGCGTCGCCAATCTGCGCCCGGACGCCCTGGCCGGTCAGGCTGGTCAGGCCGGATGCCTTGGGCACCGGCGTAGTACCTAGTCGCATCCGGCCATCGCGCACAATCGCCCGTGCCAGCGGATGGTCGCTCAGGTCCTCGACCGCGACCGCAACCGCCAACAACGTCGCTTCATCTATGCCTTCGGCCGTCACAACGTCGGTAATTCTGGGCTTGCCCTCGGTCAGCGTGCCAGTCTTGTCGAGCGCCAGCGCGGTCAGGGAACCCAAGTTCTCGAGCGGACCACCGCCCTTGATCAACACGCCGCCACGTGCGGCCCGGGCAATCCCCGACAGCACCGCACTCGGCGTCGCGATCGCCAGCGCGCAGGGGCTGGCAGCGACTAGCACCGCCATTGCCCGGTAGAAGCTGTCGCGGAACGGCTCGTCGACCACCACCCAGGCAAACAGCAGCACGCCGACGAGAACGAGAACTGCGGGCACGAAAATGCGCTCGAAGCGATCGGTGAAGCGTTGGGTCGGGGATTTCTGCGCTTCGGCTTCGCTGACCATCTTCACGACCTTTGCCAGCGTGGTGTCACCTGACAGCCGCGTGACCTCGATCTCGATCGCGCCGGCGCCGTTGATTGTGCCGGCATAGGCGCGGTGGGCCGCCTCGACCCTGTCGGGCTGCGCGGCCGCTTCGGCGCGGTCAGTCACCGGTGTCTTGTCGGCCGGAACACTTTCGCCGGTGACCGGCGATTGGTCGATGCTGGATGTGCCCAGCACGACGAAGCCATCGGCGGCGAGCCGCTCGTTGGGCTTGACGATCACGATGTCGCCAATTCGCAGGTCTTCGATCGGCACGTCAATCTGCTTGCCTTCGCGGCGCACCACGGCGGTGCGCGGCGCGAGTTCGCCAAGCGCTTCGATCGCGCGCTTCGCCCGACCCATGGCGAAATGTTCGAGCGCGTGGCCGATGCTGAACAGGAACAGCAGCAGCGCGCCTTCGGCCCAGGCACCGAGCGCCGCAGCCCCCGCCGCGGCGACCAGCATCAAGGTGTCGATCTCGAAGCGCTTGAGCCGCAGATTCTCGATGGCCTCGCGCAGCGTGTAGAAGCCGCCGAAAAAATACGCCACAATGTACAGCGTCAGCGCCGCCCAGGAATGGCCGGGCCAAAGCTTTTCGATACCGAAGCCGGCGGCGAGAAAGGCACCGCAGACGAGTGCAAAGATAAGTTCGGTGTTGGGCCCGAACATGCCTTCGTGTTCGTGCTCCTCCCCAGCTGCGTGGTCAGCAGGCTGCGCCGCTGGAACTGTCGATGGCAATTCCGGCATCGGCGTGCGCTGCCGCACCCCGAGCTTCACGAGTGCGCTTCGGATATCTGCCTCGGACACGGACGTTCGCAGGAACTCGACATGAACGGTCCCCGCGGCACTGGCATCTGCTTCGATCACGCCGTTGACTTGAAGCAGTCCGGCGGAAACGCTGCGCGCACGCCGCTGATGCGACATGCCATCGACCTTCCAATCGATATGCCCGAAGCGTTCGGTGAGCGTTGCTCCTGCGCTTGCTGCCAACTGACGTATGCGCGCCAGCGGCAGGACATCCGGATCATAGTGAATGCAGAGTTGGGCGTTTTGATCGCCAGCCGCGGCAACAACATGGACCTTGCTCACACCCTCGCGCCCTTGCAACTCGTCGATCAGCCGCGACACGCACGCATCAGCCTCGCTTGCAATTTCCGGCAATATGAGCGGGATATCGAGCCGCAGATGATCGCTCATTCTGATTCCCCTCAAATCAGCGGCGTTGCGCGATGACGGGTATTGCCACCGGCGCGCAATATCTCGACGGCTTCGATCGTGATGAGCCCGATGTCGGGCAGGTCGGCAAGCCGCTCGACAAACGCGCGCAACCTGGTTTCCTCGTCGACAATCTCGATGACCACCGAGCGGTCTTCTTCGAGAACATGACGCCTGTGCATATGCGCCGAGCGGCCGAAGCCGGTCAGCGCCTGCACGACCGTCAGCCCATCGAGGCGGGCATCGAGCGCGCGCAACGCGATCACCTCAAACACGCGGCGGTCGCCAAAATAGGCCGCCTCATCGCTGTATATCCGCAGCAATTTCATGGTCCTGTTCATGCTGGTGCTCCTGCAAGCGGTACGATGGACAATGGTTCAGCTTCGGGATCGTGGCGGACCGGCGCACGCACCAGCACTTTGGTAATCGCCGGCAGCACCAGCAACGTCAGAATCGTTGCGCTGATCAAGCCGCCAATGACGACGATGGCGAGCGGCTTCTGGACTTCTGCGCCGGTGCCACTGGCGATCGCCATCGGTACGAAACCGATCGCCGGAACGAGCCCTGTCATCAGCACAGGGCGCACACGTTCGAAACAGCCATCGACAATTGCCGTGATGCGCTCGACGCCGTCGTCGAGGCGCTGGCCGATACTGCTCATCACGACCAGCCCGTTGAGCACCGCCACCCCCGACAGGCAGATGAAGCCCACCGCTGCCGACACCGAGAACGGGATGCCGGTCAGCGCGAGCGCGAACACCCCGCCGGCGAGCGAAAGTGGCACTGCGGTAAACACCGCCAGCGCGCGCGTTACGCTGCCCAGCGCCATGAACAGCAGCCCGAAGATCGCCAGAAAGGCGATGGGTACGATGATCGTCAACCGCGCGGTCGCGGCCTGAAGGTTCTCATACTGTCCGCCCCAGGTCAGCCAAGATCCCGTTGGCAGCGCGACAGCTTCGACCTTGGGACGTGCCTCGGCGACGAACGAACCGACATCACGACCCCGAACATTGGCCTGGATGACAACGCGGCGCTTGCCGTCCTCGCGGCTGATCTGGTTGAGACCTTCGACGAAGCGGAACTGCGCGACCTGCGCCAACGGCACCGAGCGCCGGATCTGCCCCGACACTTCGGGTAGTAGCACCGGCAGTGCGCCAAGGGCATCGAGATTGTTGCGCGCCGCTTCGGGTACGCGCACGACAATGTCGAAGCGGCGGTCGCCTTCGAACACCAGCCCGGCCTCGCCGCCCGCCAGCGCGACTGACACGGTATCGGCAACGTCCTCGACGGTCAGTCCGAGCCGCGCGATAGCGACGCGGTCGAAGCGCAAGTCGAGTACCGGTGCGCCGGCGGTCTGCTCGACACGGACATCGGCTGCACCGGGGGTCGCCTCGAATGCCGCCGCAATCTGGCGCGCGGCCACGCCCAGCTTGTCAAGATCGTCGCCGTAGAGCTTGACCGCCACATCGCCGCGCACGCCCGCAATCAACTCGTTGAAGCGCATCTCGATCGGCTGGCTACTCTCAAACCCGTTGCCGATTGCATTCTTTGCCTGCGCCTCAATGCGCTCGATGACCTGCGCCTTTGTCGTTACGCCCGCCGGCCATTGGTCCTTGGGCTTGAGGATGACGATGCCGTCCGACAGATAGGGCGGCATCGGATCGGTGGCGATTTCGGCGGTGCCGGTCTTGCCCAGCACCATTGCCACTTCGGGCAGTTTGATCAATTCGCGCTCGACGCCTCGCTGCATTTCAAGCGATGTCTCGATCGGTGTTGAAGGTGGCCGGAACGATGCCAGGACCATGTCGCGTTCGTCGAGTTTTGGCATGAACTCGCTGCCGATCTGGGCAAAGACAATGCCCGCGAGGGCAAAAATACCGACCGCACCGGCGATGAACGGCCAGGGGTGCGCCACCGAGCGGTCGAGCACCGGTGCATAGATGCGCTTGATCCAGGCGACGAACGCCACGTCCTTCTCGGCGACCTTGCCGCGAATGAGCACCGCGACCATCGCGGGGACGAAGGTCACCGACAGGATGAACGCTGCGGCGAGCGCCAGCATCACGGTGATCGCCATCGGCGCAAACATCTTGCCTTCCATGCCCTGCAAAGACAGTAATGGCATGAAGACCAGAATAATGATGCCAACCCCAAACAGCACCGGTTTGCCAACTTCACTGGCCGCATCCAGCACAATCCGGATTTTTGAAACCCCATCGTTCATTCTTTGACCAAGACGGGCAAAGGTGTTTTCGACCACGACGACCGAGCCATCCACCATGATGCCAATAGCAATAGCTAAGCCACCCAGCGACATAAGATTGGCGGATAAACCGTAATAGTTCATCACCATAAATGTCAGTAGCGGGGTGAGCAGCAAAGTGGCCGTCACGATAATGGACGAGCGCGCATCACCCAGATAAACGTAAAGCACGATGATGACTAAAAGAATGCCTTCGAGCAGTACTTTAGCCACGTTGAACAAGGCGGCATCAACCAGATCAGTCCGGTCGTAGAACGGTACAATCTGCAATCCTTCCGGCAGGAGGCGGCGCTTGTTGATGTCGCTGACTTTGGCCTTGATATTGGTCACGACTTCACGTGCATTTTCACCACGTTGCATCTGGATGATGCCAGCCACGGCCTCGGTGGTGCCATCCTTAACCACGGCACCCTGACGAATCTCCGTACCCATGCGGACATTGGCGACATTACGAATAAACACCGGCGTGCCGTTGCGCATCAAGCTCGGGCTGGACCCGACGGCGCCGGACATCCACGTCGGCCACACGGTGGTGCTCAACAAGATGCGCCAGCTGCAGGATCTGGGGCACACGGTGATTTTCCTGATCGGCGACTTCACCAGCCTGATCGGTGACCCGTCGGGGCGCAACAGCACCCGTCCGGCGCTCACCCCCGAGCAGATCAAGGTCAACGCAGAAACTTATTACCGCCAGGCCAGCATGGTGCTGGATCCGGACAAAACCGAGATCCGCTACAACAGCGAATGGAGCCTGCCGCTGGGCTCCATGGGCATGATCCAGCTGGCCGCCAAGTACACCGTGGCCCGCATGATGGAGCGCAACGACTTTCATGACCGCTTCAAGGCCGGCACGCCGATCAGCGTGCATGAGTTTTTGTACCCGCTGATGCAGGGCTACGACTCGGTGGCGCTCAAGTCCGACCTCGAACTCGGTGGCACTGACCAAAAGTTCAACCTGCTGATGGGGCGCACCCTGCAACAGGAATACGGCCAAGAGCCGCAGTGCATTTTGACCATGCCG
>CALDHQ010000269.1 GCA_937894055.1 uncultured Polymorphobacter sp. | reverse complement strand
CGCAACGCCCGCGAGCTTGTCCGCTTGCGCATCCACTTGGCTAGCGAACTGCATACCTGCCTGTTCAAGCGCCAAAGATGAGGATGCAACCATCGAACCAATCACTGACCTTTGTTCGACGGATGCGTGGTTGATGCCATCCAGCAAGGCGTTCAGCGTTTGCATGATGCGACTGCGCTCTTCCAGCAAATCGTTGTCCCGCGCCACACTGTTGGATATCTCCTCGCGCAATTTGCCGATTACTTCTGCGGCAGCCTTTGGCGCGTGTGATGCCGTTTCTATCAGGCGGGAGATGGGCTGCTCCAGAGCGGTACCACGTTGAACCAGAACCAGTTGCCCTGGATTGGCGACGTCCCGATCCTCGGCGCGCTGTTCCGCTCGACGCGCTACGAACGCAACGAAACCGAACTTGTGATCATCGTCACGCCGTATCTGGTGCGCCCGGTTTCGGGCCGCCTCGCGGCACCCGGGGAGGCCAGCCAATGAAGCCCTTGCTGTTACTGATGCTCGTTGCGGCGCCCGCCGCGGCACAAACGCCAACTTGCACCGCGCGGCCGGTGGTGATGGGCTGCGCCAATGCCGCCAACCTCGCGGCGATGCTCGCCAACCCCGCCGACTTGACGTCACCGCAGCCGGCAGCACCGGCGATGGGCGCGGCGACGCTGCTACCGATCGAACGCTACCGCACCGGCAAGCTGCTGCCACTGGCCGATGTCGGCACCGATGGTTCCGCCGGCGGCACGGCGCCGAAATGACCGAGCAACTGGCCATCGGCCCGGGCATGGCGCGGGCGCTGCGCCACGTCGCGGCGCTGTGCGATGCCCCGACGCGCGCGGCCGTGACCGAGGTGCTGCGCGCCCGCAGCGGTGCGCCCGCCGAAATCATCGACGGCGGCATCGATGCGGCGACGCGGCTGATCGCGGTGACGCTGCCGCCCGAACTGGTCATCGTCGATATCGACGCCGCGCCCGATGTCGCGGCGAGCATCGAGGCGCTGGCGAATGTCTGCGCCCCCGAAACCCGGGTCATCGTGGTCGGCAGCCTCAATGACATCCTGCTCTACCGGCGCCTGATCGCCGCGGGCGTCGCCGACTATCTGGTCAAGCCGCTGGCGCCCGAGCGGCTGGCGGCCAGCATCGACGCCGCGCTGGCGACGCAGCGCGGCAGCGGCGCGCGCGTCGTGGCGATGATCGGCGCGCGCGGCGGCGTCGGTACCAGCGCGCTCGCGCTGTCGGCGGGCTGGACGCTGGCGCAGCAGTGCGGCCAGCGCGTCGTGCTGCTCGACCTCGACCTGCATTTCGGCGCGCTGGCGCTGGGGCTCGATGTCGTGCCGGGGCCGGGATTGCGCGACCTGCTGGCCAACCCCGACCGCGTCGACGCGACGCTGATCGACGCGGCGCTGTTGCGCGTCGACGGCAGCAAGGCGGGTGATGCGCGGCTGGCCTTGCTCGCCGCCGAAGTGCCGCTCGAAGCCGAAACGGGCAGCACCGCAGCCGGGGTCGCGGCGCTGCTCGCTGCACTCGCCGGCAGCGCCGACACCATCATCATCGACTTGCCGCGCCAGCTTGACGCGGCAACGCGCGGGTTGCTGCGCACCGTCGATGCTGTCGCCATCGTAAGCGATTTCACGCTGGCAGGGCTGCGCGACACGCAGCGGCTGGTGCGGCTGGCGGCGGGGCTGCGCGCCGGGGCGCGGCCGCTGGTCATCGCCAACCGCTGTGGCCGCGATGCCCCCGGCCAATTGACGCGCGCGGCGTTCGAGGCGGCATTGGGCGTCGGTTGCGACATCGAAATCGCCGAAGACCCGGTTGCCGCGCGGGCGGCGGCGCTCGATGCCGGCCCGCTCGCCGCCAGCGCCCGCAGTGCGGCGCCGTGGCAGGCGCTCGCGGCGTTGCTCGGCGGCGTCGCGAGTGTCGCCGCGCCGCGCGCCTCGCTATGGCAGCGACTACAATCGGTGCTGCGTTGAGCGCGTTCGGACGCCGTGCCGACACGGTCGCGGTCGCCGCACTCGGCCCGGCGCGCGGCCTGGCTGCGTCGACCCCGCAGGCGGTTACGGCGTTGCTGCAGCCATTGGTCGCGCACCGCTTCGATCCGGCGCGCGACGGCGCCCGGCCACGCGGCGAACTTGCCGCCGAGCTGGCAGTGCTCATCGACACGACGCTCGCCGACCAGGCGCTGTGGCTCGATGCCAAGGCGCGGCGCGGTCTGGTGACGCAGTTCCTGCACGGCATCATCGCCGCCGGCAGCGACGCTGCGCCCGCCGCCGCGCCGCTGGTTGCTCGAAGTGCGCTGCCCGGTGCGGCGCTGGGCGTCGCTACTGCGGCGCCGGTGCAAAGCGAAGTCGCGCGCGTCGTGCCCTTGGTCTATCCGCGCGTCATGGAGCGCATCGACAGCGCGGCGGCTGCCAAGCTCGGGCGTGGCGAACTGGCGCGGCGGCTGACCGGGGTCGTCGCCGAGGTGCTGACCGAGCTGGCGCTGCAGCTAAACCAGCGCGAACAGCGCGAGCTGGTGACCTTGCTGCTCGACGACATGCTCGGGCTCGGGCCGCTCGAACCGCTGCTCGCCGATGACAGCATCAACGATATTCTGGTTAACGGCGCGTCGCAGGTGTTTGTCGAACGCCGCGGGCGGCTGGAGCGCACCGACGTCACCTTCCGCGACAATGCGCATGTCATGGCGGTGGTGACGCGCATCGTCACGCAGATTGGTCGCCGCGTCGACGAGGCGTCGCCGCTGGTCGATGCGCGGCTGGCGGATGGCAGCCGCGTCAACATCATCATCCCGCCGCTGGCGCTCGATGGCCCGTCGATCTCGATCCGCAAATTCTCGAAGATGAGCATCGATCTCGACCGCATGGCGACGCAGGGCAATCTGGCGCCGGCGATGGCGACGGTGCTCAAGATTGCCGCGCGCTGCCGGCTCAACATCCTGATTTCGGGCGGCACCGGATCGGGCAAGACGACGTTGCTCAACGCCATGTCGCAGCTCATCGGCACCGACGAGCGCATCGTCACCATCGAGGACGCCGCCGAACTGCAACTGCAGCAGCCGCATGTCGTGCGGCTCGAAACGCGCCCGGCGAACCTGGAGGGCAAGGGTGAAATCAACATGCGCGACCTGCTCAAGAACGCGCTGCGCATGCGGCCCGACCGCATCATCCTCGGCGAAATTCGCGGGCAGGAGGCGATCGACATGCTGCAGGCGATGAACACCGGCCATGACGGCTCGCTCGGCACCATCCACGCCAACCGCCCGCGCGAGGCGCTGACGCGGCTCGAGAATATGGTGGCGATGGCGGGGTTCAACCTGCCCGTCGCGGCGGTGCGCACGCAGATTGCCGCGGCGGTGCACATGGTCGTGCAGATCGCGCGGATGCGCGACGGCGTGCGGCGCATCACCAGCATCACCGAAATCGCCGGCATCGAAGGCGACACCATCGTGCTCAAGGAACTGTTTGCGTATCACCTCGATGACGGTGCGGCGCAGATGGCGGCGGGTGCGGTGCGCGGCGGCTTCGAATGTTCGCGGTTGCGGCCGCACTTCAGCCCGCGTGCCGCCTATTACGGGCTCGACGCCGAACTTGCGGCGGCGATGACATGACGTTGCTGGCGCCTTTGCTGGTCGCCGGTGCGGCGGCGCTGCTGGCGCTGGTGGCGGCGGCCGCGCTGCCGCTGGTGCGCGACCTGCGGCTGACCCGCCGGGCGCGCCGCCTGCTGCACGCGCGCGACCTGGCGCGGGCGGCCGCCGCGACGCCGCAGACGCGCGGTTCGACCGCAGCGCCGATTATGCGCGACGGTGCGACAGACGACTGGGCGGCGCAGATTGAGGCGCGGCTGCCGCAACTGCGCGCACGGCTCGATGCGACCGGGCTGGAGATTCCGTTGCGCCGGCTGTTGGCGCTGGCTGCTGCCGTCGCGGCTATCGCCGGGGTCGGCGCGCTGCTGGCCGGGGCGCTGCCGCTGCTGGTGCTGACCGGCGCGTTGGCCGCAGGCGCGTTGCTGCCGTGGCTGGGGCTGGGGACGCTGGCGCAGCGCCGGCGTGCCAAGTTCGCCGCGGGGATGCCCGATGCCATCGGGCTGATCGTGCGCGGGCTCAAGGCCGGGCTGCCGATTGCCGATACCATCGTCGAAGTCGGCCGCGAGGTCAGCGGGCCGGTCGGCGAGGAATTCGCCGGCATCGCCAACGAATTGCGGCTCGGGCAGGGCTTGGAGACCGCGCTTTGGGTCGTGGCGCGGCGGCTCAAGCTGCCGGCGCTCGATTTCTTCGTCATCACGCTGTCGGTGCAACGCGAAACCGGCGGCAACCTCGCCGAAACGCTCGCCAACCTTGACGAGATCCTCCGCAACCGCGAGGCGATGCGCCTCAAGGTCAAGGCGATGTCGTCCGAAGCGGTGGCGAGCGCGGTCATCATCGGCGCCTTGCCGCTGGTGATGGGCGCGCTGATGCTGGTTGCGTCGCCGGGCTATATCGACCCGCTGTTCACCACCAGCCTCGGCCATGTGCTGCTCGGCGGGGCCGCCGCCAGCATGGTCGTCGGCGCGCTGGTGATGCGCCAGATGGTGCGGTTCGAGCTGTGACGCTGCTGCTGGCGGGCATCGCGCTGCTCAGCTTTGCCGCCGCCGTCGTGCTCGGGCTGGCGCTGCAGCCGGCGGACGCCTTGACGGTGCGGGCGCAGGCGCTGGCGCGGCGCGATGCCTCGGTGCCTGAGGCGCGGAGACTATGGCGCGAAACGCTGATCGACCGCGCGACGCAGCTGTGCACGCGCTTCGACCTGCTGCGCGGTGACGAGGCGCGCAGCGCGGCGCTGGCATTGGCGCAGGCGGGGTGGCGTAGTGCCGATGCGCTGGTGCTGCTACTGGTGGCGCGGCTGGTGCTGCCGGTGGTGGCCGGGGTCATAGGGTGGCTGGTGCTGCGCCAGGCCGGCGTCGCTGCGGCGAGTGCGCTGGCGGTCGCGGCGTTGCTGGTTATCGTCGCCAGCCGGGTGCCGACGCTGTTCGTCCAAAATGCTGCGGCCAAGCGCCGGATCAAGCTGCAGATGGCGCTGCCCGATGCGCTCGACCTGTTCGTTATCTGCGCCGAAGCCGGGTTGAGCCTCGACGCCGCAATGCGCCGGGTGGCGCGCGAGATGGCGCCCGGTGCCCCCGAAATCGCCGACGAGCTGGCGCTGACAGCGGTCGAGCTCGGCTTCCTGCCACGGCGCGGCGATGCGCTGGCGAACTGGGCGGCGCGGGTGCCGCTGGCGTCGGTGCGCGGCATGGTCAATATCCTGGCGCAGACCGAGCGCTACGGCACGCCGCTGGCGCAATCGCTGCGGATTCTGGCGACCGAATTCCGTTCGGCGCGGATGATGGCGGCCGAGGCCAAGGCGGCGCGGCTGCCGGCGGTGCTGACCATTCCGATGATTATTTTCGTGCTGCCGCCGCTGTTTATCGTTTTGATCGGGCCAGCGATCATCCAGGTCATGGGGCAGTAGCGCGTCGCGAATGTGGTCAGTCTTTACGGGTGCAGGGGGGTAAAGGCGGTTTGCCATTTAGATATATCTAAATAAGCAACCGCTACCCGACCAGCTGCGCGACACAATCAGTCTTTTCCGCATCGTCACGCTTGTCGGCCTTTTCAGCCTTCTCGCCCTTATCCTTCTCGCCCTTGTCGGGCTTGTCCGCGCACGCCGGGTCGGGCGCGGCGCTGGCGCTCACTTGCAACCCCGATGTCTGGCTGATGAAGGCGCGCGCAAACAGCAGCGGTGTCGGCCGAGTGATGATGACATCAAACACCGCGTCGCCGCGCTTGCCGGCCTTGCGCCAGCCGCCGGTGACCGTCACGCCGTTTTCGCCGTCGATCAGCCCGTGCGCGGCGGCCATCGCCAGCGCCTCCGCCCGCGCATCGCCGTCGCTCATCGCGGCGGCGGTCGCGGCAGTGTCGGCGATGCCTTGCGTCGCGGCACGCAGTTGCAGCCACAGCCCGGCATCGACGCCCAGTCCGACAAAGCCGAGCATCGTGGTCATCATCAGCGCGGTGAAGATCGCGGTGGCGCCGCGCCGGTCATGCAAAGCTCCGCGCATCACGGCACGCACGCGGTTGCCTCCAGCTCAGGCGCCAGCAAGCCGAAAAACGGCACCAGCGCATGGTAGCCGAGCCGGGCACGCACCTGGACACCGCAAAAGCCGTGCTGCAAGCTGAATTCCACGTCACCAAGCGCTGATATGGTCGCCGAATCGCGCGCAAATGCGCCGATTTCGTCCGGATTGCCGCATGTCTTGGGCGTCACCGCCACACAGCGCGCTGCCCGCACCACCGCATCCTGCAGCGCCGCGCGCGTCCATAACAACCGCCCGACATCCATCGTGCCGATCAGCAGCATCAGCAACGGCGGGGCGATCAGCGCGAATTCGAGCGCGGTCGCACCACGACTGCAGCGCGCCAGCCTTGTGGCAAGCATCCTAGCCAATCCGCACCAGCGCCTGCCCCGAAACGCTGTCGGGTAGCAGGGCGCGCGACCGCAGCAACATCGGCGCCGATGCCGCCGTCACTGTCACCTCGACATAGACGCCCGGCGCGCCGCCATCGGCACAGCGCTTGTGTGCCGGCGTCGTTGTGCCATCGCGCTGCAGACAGCCCTCGATCAATCGTGGCATCGCGCGCGCGTCACTGAGCGTCGCCAAACCATCACCCGCCGCGCGGGCAATAGCGTCAGCCTGCCAGCCATGCCGGCGTGCATAGTTCGCCCCGGTCCGCGCCGCCGCCTCGACCTGCAACGTCCGGCTGGCCAGCGTTGCGAAATCCGCCAGACCGAGCAGCAACAGCATCAGCACCGGCATCAGCAACGCAAACTCCACCGCTGCAGCGCCGCTGCGATCATGCGCGCAGCTGGTAATCGAGGACATGCAACAAAACTCCGCGCGGCTTGTCCTGTCTACGGCGGGGTGGGGAGGGGGTTAAGGGCCTCCGGCGGGCAGGGGCTTGCCCCTGCACCCAACTTTTAGGCGCTCTTCAAATGGGTGCATGCCTCTGGCCTGCCCGCCGGAGGCCCTTGAACTACGCCTCCAACCGCGCAATCGCATCCTCGATCGACGCAATCCATGCGGCGGCGGCAGCGCCATTGCCGGAGCCAAGCTGGGTGCGCATGTAGCGCATGTCGGACAGCGTGGTTTCGAATTCGAAATTGCTGCCGCAGCGGAGCATGACCTTGTCGTAGCAGTGGACGATGGCGTCGTGTGCGGCTTGTGACAGTGTGCCGGCAGCGAGCTGTTCGAACAGCAAGTAGCCGGCGCGGCTGGCGGCGTGCCAATAGTCGTCGAGCTGTTCCTCGCCCACGGCGAGGTCGGCGGCGAGTTGGGTGAGGTCGGCCTTGGTGGCGTCGCTGGCGGCATGGCCGGCGCGCAGGTCGATGAGCAGCCCGGCCTCGACGACCAGCTGGCCGGGGTAATAGGCATTGGCATCGCCGCGGCTGTGCGCGAGCGCCCAGGCGGCGCGGTAGCAGTCGCGCATCGTGGAAAGCGTCGCATCGACGGTGGCGCCGGTTTGCAGCAGCGCCTCACGCTTGTGCGTGGCGCCGATCAGCGTCAGCCGTTCGACGGTGGGGCCGGCGATCTTGCACAGCGCCTCGATATCGGCGCGGACGGCGGCGATGCGGTCGAACGCGTCGGGGGCGAAGCCGCCGCCCTCCAGCGGTGCGACGGCGGCGCGCAGCCGCAGCGTCGCGAGCTGTTCGAGCAGCTGCACCGACGGCAGCGCATCTTCGTGGAGCGCGCGTTCGAACAACGAAATCGCGCCGGTGGATTCGTTGAGCGCGGCAAAGGCACGGCCCAAGGCTTCGGCGACGTGCGGGCGGCCGAGCCAGCCGCGCTTGTCGAAACGGGTTTGTAGCGTGGTCAGTGACTTGAGCAGCGCATCGCGCTGGCCGGCGCGGCCCGAGCCGACTTCGATCTGTTCGCGGATGGTGTCGATGAAGGCGATGGCTTCGGCGGGCGAGGCGAAAGCGAGGCGCGCACCGTGCGGCAGCGAGGTGGTGGTGGCGGGTTCGTCGCCATTCTTCGGGCTCAGCCGCCAGTCGGGCTCGCCGTAGCATTGGTAGGCGCCCCAGGTGCTGTCATCGGGGTTGGCCTCATAGACGGCGGTGCGGGCGTTCAGCACGACTTCGCCGAAGCCGGCGCTGTTCGCCAGCAGGCCCTTGTAGATTTCGCCGCCGAACAGCTTCCCGCCCTTGTCATCGACCGTCCAGCCGGCGGCGATGACGGCGCGGGTGCCCATGGCGATGAGTTGCGCGGCAAAGCTCGCGGCGAACTCCGGGCGGCCGCTGGTGTGGAAGCGTTCTTCCTGGCGCGGTGAAATCGCCGCGAGCTCGCAGCAGTTGATGAACGCGAAGGTCGGCGGATCGGGCATCGCCTGCAGGATGGCGGGGCTGATGACGATGTGGTCGCCAAGCAGTACGCCGGTGTAGCGCTGGGCGCTGCCGGCGGGGATGGCGCCGGAGTCTTCGAGGTCCGCTTCGCGCTTGAAGGTGAAATCGAAAATGCCGTGCGCCGATACGTGCAGCACCGTCCAACCGCCGCGCAGCACATGTTCGATGACGGTTTCGGGCGGATTGCCCGCGCCGATCAGCCGGGTGACGGCGTAGCCGGCCTGTTCGAGCTGGTCGGCGACCAATGTGGCTTCGGCTTGCGCGCCGGGCAGGCGGTTGAAGCCGAAGTTCCAGTCACCGTCGTGCGGGTCGCCGATGACGAGTGCAGTGCGTTCGCCCGATGCGGCGGTCTGGCGGCGCGCATAGTCCTGCTGGATGAGCTGGCGCAGGATGCCGAAGCGTACCGCCGGCGGGCGGCTGCCATCAAGTTCCGCCTCGTGATCCTGACGGTCGTCCATCAGTTCGAACGGCAGCGACGCCGCCGTCGTATCGAGGATGAGGCGCAGGTGGCGGTTGTCGAAGCGCGTCGCCTTGAGCTGCTGCGGCCAGATCAACTGATAGAGCGACCGCGCGGCGGCCTGCCATGCGGCGGCGGGTTCGTGCGTGTTGTAGATGGTCGCGGCAAATTTATCGACGAATTCGCGGTTGCCGGCGACGAGCATGCCTTCGGCGCGGGCGCTGCCGCCGATCGACGCGAAGCGCAGCCCCTTGCTGCCATCGGCGAGCGCGGCCTCCTGAATCTGCAGCGCGCGCCAGGCATCGAGATTTTCGTCGCGGGCAATACGCCGCGCGGCGCCGTCGCGGTAGGCGACTTCGCCGTCGAGCGCGAAGGCACCGCGGAACTGCGGGGTGGCGATCAGCCGGTCGAGCGTGTGCCAGATCGTGTGCGCGGTGTCTTCCATATACGCGAAGATCTGGATTTTGGTGAACGGCCGCAGCTTCTGCTCGGCGAGCCGGCGCTGTGCTTCGACAATGGCGCCGAGCATGGCCGCCAGCGTGTCGGTCATCGACACGACGCCGGTGCGCGTGCCGATCATCACCATCGCGGCGCCGTTGCGCGGGGCGGGGTTGGTGCCGCCATCGAGGCGCCCGATGGTATCGCGGACGCGGGCGATCTGGCCTTCGCCGAGCGCCAGTTCGATCAGCCCGGCAATCAGCGCGCTGCGGATCGTACCGGCACTGAAGTCGGCGATATTGCCCAGCCCGACGACGACGCCGCCGGGGCGCCGGTCAACAGGCTGCGCGGCATAGCTGACGCTGCCGACGCCGGCGGGATAGATGCCGAGCGCATAGCGCCGCGACAATGCGCCATCGAGCGCCGCATCGAGCCGCGCTTCGGGGCCGGAAATCGAATCGCCGGCGAAATGCCCGACGATGACCGGATAGTGCGCGTAGGACAGGTCGCCGTTGACGACGGTCAGGCGCAGCGCGTCGGCGGGTGCGTCGGCGGGGGAGGATTTGGTGTCGGCCATGGGTTCGGACCAGTTTTTGTGGCGTCGGATTGTGCGGCACGCAGGCGGGTTTGTTCACTCGCGCCAATCGTCCGAAATTGCAACAACGCCGGCGCTGGAACTCCGGCGCCGGCGTCTTGTCGTCAGGCCGGTCGCTGCGACCGGCGCATGGTCTTAGCGTCCGCCGCTGCGTCCGCCGGCGTCGCCGCCGCCACGACCGCCGCTGCGGCCACCGGCGTCACCGCCGCCACGACCGCCGCTGCGTCCGCCGGCGTCACCGCCGCCACGCTCGGTCGTGCCCGCGGGCGCAACTTCATCAGTACCGGGAGCGCGACCGCCACTGCGGCCACCGGCATCACCACCACCACGTGTCGTTGGCATTTCAAAGTCTCCCCGATTCAGCAAACGCCGTATGCCGCGGCAGTTTGCGCCAATACCGGGAAAATGACGGATATCGCGATTATTGTCCAATGATAAGTCAAACGCGCTCAGGCACGCGCCAATCCCCGCAAACAAATGGTGCCCACGGCCGGAATCGAACCGGCACGGCCTTGCGGCCGAGGGATTTTAAGTCCCTTGCGTCTACCAGTTCCGCCACGTGGGCATGGGCTTGGCAAGCTGGCGAGTGCGCGCCTCTACGACAAGTTGAGGCGTTCGCGTAATTCCTTGCCGGGCTTGAAATAGGGCACGCGCTTGGCGCTGACCGACACCGATGTGCCGGTGCGCGGGTTGCGGCCGACGCGGGCATCGCGGGCGCGCGTTGAAAACGCGCCGAAGCCGCGCAGCTCGACGCGGCGGTTTGCGGCCAGTGCTTCGGTGATCTCGCCGAATATCGTGTCGATCAGGTTTTCGACGATTTCCTTGGTGAGTTGCGGATTCGCCGCCGCGATTGCCTGTACCAGTTCCGACCGAATCATAGATCCCCCATCTACCAACCGCGACTCGCGCCATCAGCCCCCAAACACCAGACGATACTCCATTTTACTGGAATTGCACCGAATTCTTGGGCGGGCGACAAAAAGCCCCGCCGAAACCAATCGGCGGGGCTTGATGTTCGTGTGCTGGTCGTCAGCGGTTCGGCAGTTAAGCCTTGTCGCTGCCTTCCTTGGCGCGGTTGAGCGCGGCACCGAGGATGTCGCCGAGCGAGGCGCCCGAGTCGGACGAACCGTACTTTTCGACAGCTTCCTTGTCCTGGGCGATCTGCGCGGCCTTGATCGAGACCATCGGCTTCTTGCCGCGTTCGAAACCAATGACCATCGCGTCGATCTTCTGGCCGACCTGGAAGCGTTCGGGGCGCTGTTCGTCGCGGTCGCGGCTGAGGTCGCCACGCTTGATGAACGCCAGCGGGCCATCTTCGCCAACCTGGACTTCGATGCCGCCGTCGCGCGCTTCGACCATCGTCACGGTGACGACCTGGTTCTTCTTGAACTCGCTGCCGGCTTCACCGGCAACCGCTGCAGCGCCGGTGGCGCCGCCGCTGACGCGGGTTTCATCGAGCTGCTTCATGCCGAGGCTGATGCGCTCCTTCTCGATGTCGATTTCGAGAACCTGGGCACGGACGCGTTCACCCTTGTGGTGCTGCGCCAGCGCCTGTTCGCCGGTCAGGCCGAACGCGATATCCGACATGTGGACCATGCCATCGACATCGCCGTCGAGCCCGATGAACAGGCCGAATTCGGTGGCGTTCTTGACTTCGCCTTCGACGATCGAGCCCACCGGATGCGCTTCGGCGAAGACTTCCCACGGGTTGCGCTGGGCCTGCTTGAGGCCGAGGCTGATGCGGCGCTTGTCTTCATCGACTTCGAGCACGATGACTTCGACTTCCTGGCTCGTCGAAACGATCTTGCCGGGGTGGACGTTCTTCTTGACCCACGACATTTCCGAAACGTGCACCAGGCCTTCGATGCCGGGTTCGAGTTCGACGAACGCGCCGTATTCGGTGATGTTGGTGACGCGGCCCTTGAACTTGCCGTCAACCGGATACTTGGCAGCAGCAGCGCTCCACGGATCGGCTTCGAGCTGCTTCATGCCGAGGCTGATGCGCTGCGTGTCGCGGTTGATGCGGACGATCTGCACGCGCAGCGTGTCGCCGATGTTGAGCACTTCGCTCGGGTGGCCGACGCGCTTGTAGCTCATGTCGGTGACATGCAGCAGGCCGTCGATGCCGCCGAGGTCGACGAACGCACCGTAATCGGTGATGTTCTTGACGACGCCGTCGACAATCTGGCCTTCGGCGAGCGACTGGATCAGACCGGTGCGGGCTTCGGCGCGGGTTTCTTCGAGGATCGAGCGACGCGACACGACGATGTTGCCGCGCTTGCGGTCCATCTTCAGGATCACGAACGGCTGCGGCAGGTTCATCAGCGGGGTGACATCGCGCACCGGGCGGATATCGACCTGCGAACCGGGCAGAAACGCCACGGCGCCGCTGAGGTCGACAGTGAAGCCGCCCTTGACGCGGCCGAAGATGACGCCTTCGACGCGCTCATTCGCGGCGTACTGCGTTTCGAGAGCGTCCCAGGCGCCTTCGCGGCGCGCACGGTCGCGCGACAGCATCGCTTCGCCCTGGGCGTTTTCGACGCGGTCGACATAGACTTCGACTTCGTCGCCGACCTTGAGTTCAGCCTTCATGCCGGGTGCAGCGAATTCGCGCAGCGCGACACGGCCTTCGGACTTCAGTCCGACATCGATAACCGCGAGATCATTCTCGATCGCGGTGACGCGTCCCTTGACGACGCGGCCTTCAAAGCTCTGGTTCTTGCCGAGCGAGCTTTCGAGCATGGCTGCGAAATCATCGCGGGTCGGTTGGGCAGAAGATGCCATCTAGTTCATAACCTTCGTCTTGTCGGGCGCCGACCGCTGCACGCGGCTTGTCCGGTCATTGCCCCGAATGGCACCATGCCACCCGTTCTTCGCCGAAGCATGGCACCATGCCATGCTCCCCTTGTCCGTCGAAAACTGCAGCGCAAAGGAAAATGCACGGCAACGGGCTGGTGGCCCGTCCATGCACGAAATTGCCTTCAAGCTGCCGCTGCGAGCTGCGCCTTGACCAGCGCCACGGCCCGTTCGACGGCCGCGTCTATACTCATTTCACTCGTATCGAGCAAGGCAGCATCGGCAGCCTGCACCAGCGGCGCCGCAGCGCGGTTCGAATCGCGCGCATCACGCGCCTGAATATCGGCAAGAATAGTTGCCAACTCGACGCTTTGGCCCTTGCCCGTCAGCTCGGCATGACGCCGCGCCGCACGCACCGGCGGGCTGGCGGTCACGAACAATTTGGCGTCTGCATGCGGTGCGATAACGGTGGCAATATCGCGGCCATCGAGCACCGCGCCGCCGGCCTGACCGGCAAATGCCCGCTGGCGGTCGATCAACGCCGCCCGCACCGCCGGATGCGCCGACACGATCGATGCTGCAGCGGCGGTCGCGTCATCGGTGATCGCCATATCATCGAGCAGCGCGGCATCAAGCTCACGTGCCGCAGCCGCAGCCGCCACCGCATCGGCGGGGTCTACCCCGGCGCGCAACAGCGCCAGCCCGACCGCGCGATACAGCTTGCCGGTATCGAGATGCGGCAACCCGAAATGCCGCCCCAGTGCGCGCGCAATGGTGCCCTTGCCGCTCGCGGCGGGGCCGTCGACGGCGATGATCATGGCGCGGTGCGAAGTCATGGGCGCGGCATAGACCGACAGAGCAGGGGGCGACAAGTGCGGGAAGAGCCTCCGGCGAGCAGGCCTGAGGCCTGCACCCATTTATCCATTGTCATTCCCGCGTAGGCGGGAATCCATGCGGCGCCGAAGATGGATTCCCGCCTGCGCGGGAATGACCCGGTTCTTCAACAAATAGGTGCAGGGGCAAGCCCCTGCCCGCCGGAGGCCCTTAAGTCTTAGTCCGCCTGCATCGCCGCCAGTTCATTCCCGCCCGGATCGCGAAAATGAAAGCGCCGCCCGCCGGGAAAGCCGAACACCGGCTTGGTCACAACGCCGCCGGCCTGAGTGACCGCCGTGAGTGCCGCGTCGAGGTCATCGACGTGGATGACGGGCAATGGCGCGGCGG
>CALDHQ010000268.1 GCA_937894055.1 uncultured Polymorphobacter sp. | reverse complement strand
ATCGCACCGTTCGCTGCGCTGCTGCTGTCGGTCGCGGCCGCGCTCCCCGCGCGCGCCGCGTCGCCCGGCGTCTGCACCGGTCATTTCGTCAATCCGATCACCGATATCTGCTGGTCGTGTCTGTTCCCGCTGTCGGTCGGCGGTCTCGACGTCTGGCCCTCTGGCAAGGCCGACACGCCCAATCCGTCGTTTCCGGTCTGCGCCTGTGCGACGCCGTTGCCGCGCATCGGCATCGCGATCGGCTTCTGGGAGCCGGTGCGACTGGCAGACGTGTCGATGAAGCCATGGTGTTTCGTCAATCTTGGCGGGCTCAAGCTCGATCCGGGATTCGACATCGGCTTCAAGACCATGGCGGGCCCTTCGGCGGTCGGCGGCAATCAGGCGCAGACCGGGGGCTGGCATATCCACTGGTACATGTACCCGCTGATCTACTGGCTCGAACTGATCGGCGACTTCCTGTGCCTCGAGGCGGGCGGGATCGACATCCTCTATCTCACCGAAATCGACCCGCTATGGCAGGACAGCGAACTTACGCTGATCATCAATCCCGAGGCGGTGATCTTCGCCAACCCGCTCGCAGTCGCGGCGTGCGCCGCCGATTGCGTCGCGGCATCGGTCAAACTGCCGATCGATCCGTTATTCTGGTGCGCTGGGTGCCAAGGGACGATGTATCCCTTGAATGGCAATATTTCCGCGCAGTACGGCCATGTCCAGGGCAGCCGCCTCGCGCTCGACCGCTTCGCATACAAACTGCACCGCGAAGGCGTGCTGTGGGGGAGCGCGGGCGGGGACGGGTTGTGCGGCCGCTATCCGATGCCGATCATCCAGAAGTCGCAGTATCGCTTCCAGGCGGTCAATCCGGTCCCCAGCGTCACAGGTCCGGGCACCTGTCCGCCGATCGGGGCGACGACCGCGATCGGGTCGGGTCAGATGCTGCCGGTGGTCGGCGAGGACATGGGCTACCTTGTCTGGCGCAAACGCAATTGCTGCGTGTTCTGATGCCGGCCCGTCTCTTCCCCCGCGTGCTGCTCGCCACCGCGCTGGCTGCGACAACGGTCGTCACTGGCTCTGCGCAGACCGTCGAAGGCGTTGATGCCGGCCGGTTGCGCGCGGCGGCAAAGGTGCAAGGCGAGGCCGCCAAGGCGTTTGCCGATGAGGTCGCACGTCGCGGTGAAGCGCTGCGCGACGCAGCGCTGGCGACAGCGCGCGGTGCCGAGGCCAATCGCGTCCGCGCGACAAACAACGCAACGAGGCCGGTGAGCAGCACGCCGCTCGCCATATAGTTGTAAACCGAAAGCATATATGACCGCAGCCCGGCGTCAAAGCTGGCCGCGTCAACGGAACGGCCTGCCTGCGCCGAAAAAGCGGAACGCGGGTCGAACTGGTTTGCCATCTCAATCTCCATCACGCCGGCAAGAGTGCCAGCCGTGCCGCCAATATCGGCGTTATCGGGTTTGGTTTCAAGCGGCGTCGATGTCGCAGAAATTTGGCGAGAAAAAGAGCCTCCGGCGGGCAGGCCAGTTCTTGTTCAGGACGGGGGCCTGCACCCATTTATTATGCGCTCTTCAATCGGGTGCAGGGGTCACCCCTGCCCGCCGGAGGCCCTTCACTATCCCCTAAAGCGTGCGCAGCACCTCGCTCGGCCGCGCCGCCAGAGCGCGCCAGCTGCCGGCGAGGCCGAGGAGGATGGTGACGAGCGCGCCGACCAATACTGTCGCGATGACGGGGGGCCAGGACGGGGCCCAGCTGAGTTTGAGGACGTTGACGACGACGAACCAGCCGGCGAGTGAGCCGAGCGCCAGTGCGAGGAGCGCGACGATGGCGGCGAGTGCGCCATATTCGATGAGGGTGGCGCGGATGATCTGGCCTCGGGTGGCGCCCAGCACCTTGAGCAGCACGGCGTCATAGGTGCGGGCGCGGCGGCTGGCGGCGAGGGCGCCGATGAGCACGGCGATGCCGGCGGCGACGGTGACCGAGGCGGCGGCGCGGATGGCGACCGACATCTGGCCGAGCAGTTCGCCGACCTGCCCCAGCACGTCGCGGACGCGGACGAGCGAGGCGGTCGGGTAGGCGCTGGTGATCGCGGCCGACAGCGCGCGTTCGTGGACGGGGGCGGCGGCGACGGTGGCCATCCAGGTGTGCGGGGCGTTTTCGAGCGTGCCGGGCGCGAACAGGATGGCGAAGTTGAAGCCGAGCGTGCCCCAATCGATGGCGCGCAGGCTGGCGATTTTCGCGGGGATTTCGACGCCGAGCACCGAGATGGTCAGCGTGTCGCCGATCTTGAGGCCGAGTGCGGTGGCAGCGGCTTCATCGAGCGAGATCAGCGGCGGGCCGGCGTAGTTGGCGGGCCACCATTTGCCGGCGGTGAGCTTGTTGTCGGCGGGGAGGTCGGCGGCGTAGCTGAGGCCGCGGTCGCCGCGCAGGATCCACGCGTCATCGGGGATGTCCTTCATGCTGGCGACCGCCACGCCGTTGACCGCGGTGACCGGGCCGCGCAGGCTGGGGACGGTGCGCAGCGCGGCGCCGGGGGCGTTTTTGGCGACGATGGCGCGGAATTCGTCGATGCGGTCGCTGGGGATATCGAGGACAAAGAAGCTCGGCGCGCGGTCGGGGAGCGACTTGTTGATCTGCCCCGACAGGTTGGTTTCGATGACGCTGAGCGTCGCGAACAAGGTCAGCCCGAGCCCGAGCGCCACCACCAGCTGCCGCGTCAGCGCGCCGGGGCGGTGGAGATTGCCGAGCGCGAGGCGCGCCAGCGGGCGCTTCGGGCGCGGGGCGGCGGCGGCTAGCGCGCGGATGCCGGCGGCGAGGCCGGTGAGCAGGATGAGCAGCACCAGCGCCGCGCCGACGAAGCCGAGCGCGAACAGCTTGTCGTTCGCCTGCCCCACGGCGAGCGCGACGATGGCCACAATCGCCAGCGTGACGATGGCGATGACGCGGATGCCGGGGCGCGTGCGGATTTCGACGGCGTCGCGGAACAGGCGGGCGACGGGCATCGCGGTGGCTTGCGCGAGCGGCCAGAG
>CALDHQ010000267.1 GCA_937894055.1 uncultured Polymorphobacter sp. | reverse complement strand
AGGCGGCCGGACGGCTGGATGCCGGACAGGACGCGCGGGGGTCGGGCCGGCTGCACGCTCATGCGGTCATTCTGTCGTACGGCCCACGGCCTCCTGCGACCCCTCGGCGCCCAGGTCCTCACCCTCGATCGGCAGGGCCACCCGGGTCACGCGCACCCGGGCCACGCGCCGTCCGCCAAAGACGGCGGCGATATCGGCGGCGTCGAAGATGGCGCGCGGCGTTTCGATCATCGCCCACACCGGCTTGCCGTGACTGCGCGCCACCGCTTCCTCGGCTTCGCGCGCCGAATCGACCTTGGGCACGACGATGCCGGCGGCGTGGCTAGCGGCGACCGCAGCGAAATCGTCGATGCTCCAGACGGTCGACAGGCTGTTGACGCGGATCAGCACCTCGCGGTGGCCCCAGTCGCACTCAGCCACCGCGGCGACGGCGGCGGCGCGCGCCTCGACCTTGGCATCGGGCGCGACGGCGTCCTCGAGGTCGAGGATGATGCAGTCGGCGTCGACCGTCCGCGCCTTGGCAATGGCACGCGGGTTGGCGGCAGGCAGGTACAGCACCGACCGGCGCGGTCGCAGGATGTCGGTCATGGCGGCCTCTATTTCTCTTCGTCCGGGTACGGCCCGACGCCGCCGCTGGCGATGAATTCGTCGACGCGCGCTTCGAGCACCGGCAGCGGCACCGAGCCCATCGCCAGCACGGTGTCGTGGAAGGCGCGGATGTTGAACTTCGGGCCGAGCGCGGCTTCGGCCTTGGCGCGGCTTTTCTCGATGCTCATTTCGCCGAGGTAATAGGCGAGTGCCTGGCCGGGCCAGCCGATGTAGCGATCGACTTCGGTTTCGATTTCGTGGTTCGACAGCGCGGTGTTGTCGCGCAGGAACGCCTGCGCCTGCTCGCGCGTCCAGCCCTTGGAATGGATGCCGGTATCGACGACCAGCCGCGCCGCGCGCCACATCTGGTAACTCAGCATGCCGAAGGTGTCGTACGGCGTTTCGTACATGCCCATTTCGATGCCGAGCTTTTCGGCATAGAGCGCCCAGCCTTCGCCGAACGCCGAGATGTACACCTTGCGGCGGAAGTCGGGCATGTCCTTGTTTTCCTGCGCCAGCGACATCTGCCACGAATGGCCGGGCGCCGATTCATGCAAGGTCAGCGCGCGCAGCGCATAGGTCGGGCGCGACGGCAGGTCATAGGTGTTGAGCATATAGGTGCCGGTGCCGCCGCGGCCGGCGGTGTAGAACGGCGCGATGTCGGCGGGCACCGGACGGATGGTGAAGCGGCCGCGCGGGTTGTGGCCGAAGTAGGTCGAGGCCTTGCCGTCGAACTGCTTGGCGATCCAGGCGGCACGGTTGAGCAGGTCCTGCGGGTCGGTGACATAGAATTGCGGATCGGTGCGCAGGAAGTGCAGGAACGCCGGCAGGTCGCCCTTGAAGCCGGTCTGCGTCATCACCTGCTGCATCTGCGCGCCGATTTTGGCGACTTCATCGAGGCCGATCTGGTGGATCGCCTCGGGCGTCAGGTTGAGCGTGGTGAATTCGGCGATCTTCGACTGATAAAAGGCCTTGCCGTCGGGCAGGCTGTAGGCAGCGAGCGGCACGCGGGCGTTCGGGATATAGTCGTTCTTCAGGAAGGTCAGCAGCTTGGCGTGCGCCGGGATGACATTGTCATTGATCGTCTTGACGGCTTCGGCGCGGAGTTGTGCCTGTTCCGCCGGCGCGATCGACGCCGGCATTTTGACGAACGGCTTGTAATAGACGGTGTCCTCGGCGCGCTTGGCCTGTGCCACCGACGCCACGCTCGAATCGCGGCCCTGCAGCGTCACCTTCGGCGGGGTGAAACCGCGCGCCAGCCCGAGTTTCATGTTGTCGGTCTGCTGGTCGAAATAGCGCGGCACCGCGTTCATCTGGGCGATCCAGTTGCGGTATTGCTTGGCGGTCTTGAACGGCGCGTTGCCGGTGGAGGCGAGGTCGCCCCAGAAGCTGCTGTCCGAATTGAGCGGCATTTCATAGTCGCGGAACTGCTGCGACGCGATCAGCGTGGCGATCTGGTTGCGATAGACGCCGTAGTTGACTGCGGCGGCGGGCGACAGGCTTTTGGCGTCGAGGGCGTCGAGCTCGCCCATGACCTTCTGCCAATAGGCCAGCCGCGCTTGCTGCGTCTTGACGTCGACATCGGGCAAGGTCGTGCGGCCGGCGGCGCTGTCCTCGTCATAGTCGAACTGGTCCATCCGCCACGTCCATTCGCGCGTGTAGATGTCCTGGAACGCCCCATCGGTGGCAGCGTCGGCAAATGCCGGCGTTGCAGTGGCCAGCAGCAGCGCCAGCACCAGGCCCTTGGTCAGTTTCATGCGGTCAGTCCCCTGTTGCGCTGGATGGCACCCCGCCGGCGGCATCGGCCTCCTCGATCAGTTTGAACAATGGCCCGCGCGACAGCGATTGTGCAAAGGGTATCATCAGGATCGGCGCACCGCCCGCGGCCAATGCATCGGCGCCGGCATTGCGCAGCAGGTGCTTCTGGACACGCGCCGGCACTTCGTCGGCGGTGGCGACCGAGGGGCCGCCCTGGCAGATTTCCTCGAAGCGCACGTCATCGGCGTCGCGGTCATCGCTCAGCGCGCCGATGCGCTCCATCATCGTCGCGAACGCAATCGGCGTGCCGCCGGCATCGCGCAGGCAGGCGAGCGAGATGCCGTCGAGCACATCGGCACGCTGGCGCGCCACGCCGCTCAGGATCGAGAACGAGAAGGTGCCGGTGTTGGGCTCGGTCGACACCGCGAAAATCTTGTTCTGCAGCATGATCGCCCAGCCCTGCAGCCGCAGCGCGAACACCCCCATGCGGATTTCGAGCATCGACTCGCCGTTGCGCCGCATCATCACATAGTCGTGGAAAAAGCTGCCGGGCACTTCGGCCGAGGCGCGCGTGGTGCGCCAGAAGCCCTCATAGGCCCAGCCGCGCAACCGCGTGGTCACCGCCGACTCGCGCACCATCGATTCCGGCAGCAGGCCGTCGATCGGTAGCGTTTCGGGTGCCGGCGGGCCAGGCGGCGCGACGCCGAACTTTTCGGCCAGTGCATCAAGGTCGCGGTCCCAGTCGAGCAGCGTGAATCCCGGCTGGCGCTTGGCGACAAACGCCGTCAGCCGCTCAAGGTTGAGCGCCGACGGCTTGACCGCCCCCGACACCCAGCGCCCGACCAGCGACTTGTCGACACCGAGTTCCGCAGCGAGGCGGCCGCGTGTCAGTGACAGCGCCTTCAGGATCAGTTCGAGCCGTGCTGTGAAACCGCCGGTTGCATCGTTATTTGCCATGGCTTTCCCCCTTCCGCGCAACAACTTATGGCCAGTTTCAACCATGGATGCAACCGTTGCATGCAACCCCGCGCATTTTGCTGCGCGCCGCTGCACCTGTTCGGTGCACGCCGCGGCGGGCAATGAAGCAACGCAGCTGCAGCGCGGAGTTCCCCGGCGCGCAGCCTGCGGCCGACACGCATGGTCCGTCTCGGCTGCTGCAACTGTTTTGCAGTGATACGACCCGACTTCGGCCCGGACCCACAAGGTCCGGGCCGTCTTTTTTGCAGGGTCATACGTATTCATGGCTGGCGCGTGCGCACGCTGTTCGTGTTTGCGCAAATCGCGGTTATGCTGCGGCTGCGAACCGGGGAGCCGCCATGCCCAGATCATCCAGTGCCACTGCCAAGCCCGACCGCGGCGACCTGCGCTACCTCGGCCGGCTGCTCGGCGATGTCATCCGCGAAACCGACGGCGTCGCGGTGTTCGAACGCATCGAAGCCATCCGCCAGGCGTCGGTCGCGGTGCACCGCACACCCGGCGCGCACGCCGAAGCGACGCTGGCACAAGCGCTCGACCAGCTCGATCTCGGCGACAGCCTGCGCTTCATCCGCGGCTTCCTGCTGTTCTCGCTGCTCGCCAATCTCGCCGAAGATCGCGGCAGCGCGCTCGATGCCCGCGCCGATGCGACGCTGGCGGGGGCGGTCGCCGAGCTTGCCGCCGCCGGCATCGATACTGCGGCGGTCACCGCGCTGCTCGACCGCGCGCTGATCGCGCCGGTGCTGACCGCGCACCCGACCGAGGTGCGGCGCAAGAGCATGATCGACCGCGAGGCGGCGATCGAGGCGCTGCTCGCCGCCCGCGCCGTGCCAGCTACCGATGCAACCGAAGTCGAAACCCAGCTGCTGCGCGAAATCAGCATCCTGTGGCAGACGCAGCCGCTGCGCGCCGTACGCCCCGTCGTCACCGACGAGATCGACAATGCGCTGTCGTACTTCGTCCGCAGCTTCATCCCCGAACTGCCGCGGCTGCACGCACGCTGGGAACGGCTGCTCGGCGCGCCGCTGCCGCCGTTCCTGCGGCCGGGCAGTTGGATCGGCGGCGACCGCGACGGCAACCCCAATGTCAACGCCGCGACTTTGGAGGCCGCGCTGGCGAAGCAGGCGGCGGTGGCGCTCGGTCACTATCTCGACGAACTCAACGCGCTCGGCGCCGAGCTGTCGCTGTCGGCAACGCTCGCACCCGCGTCACCGGCTTTGCGCGCACTCGCCGACGCCTCGGGCGACGCCGCACCGTCACGCGCCGACGAGCCCTATCGCCGCGCGCTGACCGGCATCTATGCGCGCACCGCCGCGACCTATGCGGCGCTCGCCGGCAAGGCACCGACCCGCGCGGCAGCGGTGCCGGGCGCACCCTACGCCCGCGCCGACGAACTGCTCGCCGACCTCCGCATCGTCGCCGATTCGCTCGGGGCGCCCGGTAGCGTGTTGCGTGCCGGCCGGCTCGAGAATCTGTGCGCGGCAGTGGCGTGCTTCGGCTTCCACCTGGCGACGCTCGACCTGCGCCAGAATGCCGATGTCCACGCCCGCGTCGTCGCGGAGTTGCTGCGCCACGCCGGCGTCGAGGCCGACTACGAAGCGCTCGACGAGGACGCGCGTATTGCATTGCTGGCGCGCGAACTCGGCCACACGCGGCTGCTGCTCAACCCTTACCTCACGTACAGCGACGAAACGCTCGGCGAAGTCGCGATCCTGCGTGCGGCGGCAGCGGCGCACGCGCGCTTCGGGCCGCACGTCATCCGCGCCTATATCGTCTCGAAAACCACCGGCGTCGCCAATCTGCTCGAAGTCTATCTGCTGCTCAAGGAGGTCGGGCTGTTCGTCCCCGGCGAACAGCCGGTGTGCCCGATCATGGCAGTGCCGCTGTTCGAAACCATCGCCGATCTCGTCGCCGCACCGCAGGTCATGGCCGACTTCCTCGACCGGCCGCGCGTCCGCGCGCTGGTCGCGACGCGCGGTTACCAGGAAGTGATGATCGGCTATTCGGACAGCAACAAGGACGGCGGCTATCTGACGTCGAACTGGTCGCTGCACGAAGGCGCGCTGGCGCTGGTCGAGGTGTTCGGCGCGCGCGGCGTGCGGTTGCAGCTGTTCCACGGCCGCGGCGGCGCCGTCGGCCGCGGCGGCGGCTCGGCGTTCGATGCGATCCGCGCGCAACCCGCCGGCTCGGTCGGCGGCCGCATCCGCATCACCGAACAGGGCGAAGTCATCGCCTCCAAATATGGCTCGCCGGCCGTCGCCGCACGCGGGCTCGAAGCGATGACCGCGGCAACGTTGCTTGCCAGCCTCGCGCCCCCCGAACTGCCGCCCGCAGAGTTCGCGCGCTTCCGCGACGCCATGGCCGGAATCAGCGCCGACGCCTGCCGCCACTACCGCGACCTTGTCTATGAAACGCCGGGGTTCAACGCCTTCTTCCGCGCCGCCACACCCATCACCGAAATCGCCGGCCTCAAGATCGGCTCGCGCCCCGCCTCACGCACCCAGTCCGACCGCATCGAGGACCTGCGCGCCATCCCCTGGGTGTTCAGCTGGGCGCAGGCGCGCATCATGCTGCCCGGCTGGTACGGCACGGGGCAGGCGTTCGCCGACTTCGCCGACCGCGGGCTGCTCGCCGAGATGGTCGCCGCATGGCCGTTCCTCGCAACGACGCTATCGAACCTAGAAATGGTGCTGGCAAAATCGGACATCGGCGTCGCCGCGCGCTACGCGACGCTGGTCCCCGACGCGGCACTCCGCGACCGCATCTTCGGCCGCATCCGGTCAGGCTGGGAAACCACGCGCGACCAGTTGCTGCTGCTCACCGGTCAGACCGAGCTGCTGGCGAACCAGCCCGCCACCGCACGCTCGGTCAAGCTGCGCATGCCCTATATCGACCCGCTCAACGAACTGCAGATCGAACTGATCCGTCGACGGCGCGGCGGTGACGAAGACCCGCGCATTGCCGAAGGGATTCATTTGACGATCAACGGGATTGCAGCAGGGTTGAGGAATAGCGGGTAGGGGAAGAGCCTCCGGCGGGCAGGCCTGAGGCCTGCACCCAAAATACCAAGTCATTCCCGCGTAGGCGGGAATCCAAGCGACGGTACCTAAGATGGATTCCCGCCTACGCGGGAATGACACGTTCTATTCAATCGGGTGCAGGCCGCCATCTTGGACAAGAACTGGCCTGCCCGCGCGGCACCCCCTTAACCCACCAACTCCAAAA
>CALDHQ010000266.1 GCA_937894055.1 uncultured Polymorphobacter sp. | reverse complement strand
GTCGCGGCCTCCTCGACGACACGCTCGTCATCTGGGGCGGCGAATTCGGCCGCACGGTTTATTCGCAAGGCGTCCTCAAACCCGAAAACTACGGCCGCGACCACCACCCGCGCTGCTTCAGCATGTGGATGGCCGGCGCCGGCATGAAGCCCGGCCTCAGCTACGGCCAGACCGACGATTTCTCCTACAACATCGTCAAAGACCCGGTCCACATCCGCGACCTCCACGCCACGATTCTCAACCAATTCGGTCTCGATCACGAGCGCCTTACCTTCAAGTTCCAAGGCCTCGACCAAAAGCTCACCGGCGTGCTCCCCGCCAAAGTCATCACCGACCTCCTCGCCTGAGCCTCTTTCCCATTTTCCGTTAATCCTTCAACCCGCCCCTATCCCCTATGCAAACTCGTCGCTCCTTCATCACCCAAGTCGCCGCCACGGCAGCCGTCAGCGCGATCTCCGCGCCCTTCATCCGCGCCGCCGACAAAACCGGCTCCGCCCAGCTCGTCACCGGTCCCGAGGGCCACAAATACGAGATGATCCACGACTGGCTCACCGCCCCCGAGGGTCTCGTCTGGGGCGACACCCAGGGCCTCGCACAAGACAGCCAGGGCCTCATCTACGTCGCCCACACCGTGAACAGTTCCTCGATGCGCCCTGAGGCCATCGTCGTTTACGATGCCAAGGGCAAATTCGTCCGCGCGTTCGGCGAAGACATGCGCGGCGGCGCCCACGGCCTCGGCGTCCGCAAAGAAGGCAACAACGAGTTCCTCTACCACTGCGACACCACCCGCTGCAAAGTCATCAAGACCACGCTCACCGGCCAGGTCGTCTGGTCCAAAGGCTATCCCCGCGAAGACGCCGCCTATGGCGCCGCGCCCATCAAATTCATCCCCACCAACATCGCCTTCGCGCCCAACGGCGACTTCTACATCGGCGACGGCTACGGCTCCTATCACATGCTGCGCTACTCCATCGACGGAAAGTTCCTCGGTGAGATCTCCTCGCCCGGCAAAGGTGAGCAAGAAATCAACAATCCCCACGGCCAATACGTCGATACCCGCGGCAAAGACCCCGTCCTCGTCATCGCCGACCGCGGCAACCGCCGCATCCAGACCTACACGCTCGACGGCAAACACCTCCGCACGATCAAGGACGACACCAAGCTCCGCCAGCCCTGCCACTTCGACGTCCGCGGCGACCTCATGCTCTGCCCCGACCTCGACAGCCAGGTCTGCCTCATCGACAAGGACTACAAGGTCGTCGCCCAACTCGGCGACGGCATCGCGCACAACGGCAAGACCGGCTCCCGCCGCAATCAGACGCGCGCCGAGTTCACGCCCGGCGAATTCATCACCCCGCACGGCGCGATCTTCCTCAACAACGGCGACATCCTCGTCGCCGAGTGGCTCCCCATCGGCCGCCTCACCCTCCTCCGCAAACTCGCCTGACCCAGTCCGTGTCGGGGCGTCGCTCGCCGACGCCCTTTCTCCCGTAGGGCAGGTCTCCGACCTGCCCTTTTTTCCGCTCTCCCTCAATGTCCGCCTCAGCGCCCAAGCTCCTCCCTCGCCTCGCCATCGCCACCGCGCTCACGCTCGCGACCGTCGCCGCGGCCTTTGCCCTCGCGCCCGACGGCGTCGCCCACGGCGGCTCCCTGCACCTCTTCGGCCGGCTGCATCCGCTTCTCGTTCACTTTCCCATCGCGCTTCTGCTCGTCGTCCCCGTCCTCGATTTTCTCGGCCGCAGCCGCCCCGCCCTCCGCGAAACCGCCGGCACCGTTCTCAATCTCAGCCTCCTCGGCGCCGTCGCTTCGGTCTTCGCCGGCCTCGCGCTCATGCGCGCCGACGGCCACGAGGGCGCCACGCTGGAAAATCACCTCTGGGGCGGCGTCGCCGTCGCCGTCGGCACCGCCCTCGCGTGGCTGACGCGCGGCCGCTCCCGCGCCCTCTACACGCTCACGCTCACCGCCAGCCTCGGCGCCCTCGGCTGGGCCGCGCACCAAGGCGGCTCGCTCACGCACGGCGAGGATTACCTCACCGAGCCGCTCCCGCCGTCCGTCAGAAAAGCTCTCGGAATCCGCGAAAAGCCCGTCCCCGAGACCTACCCCGCCGAGACGATCTACGGCGGTGCCGTCCGTCCGATCCTCGAAAAGCACTGCTTCTCCTGCCACGGCGCCGAAAAACAAAAAGGCAAACTGCGCCTCGATACGTTCGCGCGGTTGCTGAGCGGCGGCGAGGACGGAGGTTGCGACGAGCGCTGTGGCGAGCATGCGGCGCACGCTCCCCAGGGTAGGCGGAGCACCCGCCGTGACGCGCCGGACCGGCGTGACGGCGCGACCGGAAGTTGGACTGACGGGCCCGCTTGGCGGCGTGTGGGCGGGGGTATGCTCGCGCCACGGCAGCGCGCCGTTGCTCGATGCCGACGGCGCGGCGGTGGTGCTCCACGCCGGCCCCGACGACTACAAGACCGACCCGTCGGGCAACAGCGGCGCGCGCATCGCCTGTGGCGCACTGGTCGCGACGGGCTGATATTACGCCAAGTTGCGCCGCCAAGCTTGACGGGAAGGCCCTGCCGCCCCTATGGGCTTCCTTCGCGCGTGGCGGTCGTAGCTCAGTTGGTTAGAGCGCCGGTTTGTGGTACCGGAGGTCGCGGGTTCAAACCCCGTCGTCCGCCCCACGCGCACCATCCCTGCATGTTGACAGAACGCACGAACGCAACGCCTTGCGGCGGCGGAACTGTTGGCGATTTCGGGAAATCCGTGGTGGAGCAAGGGAGGATCGAACTCCCGACCTCAGCAGTGCGATTGCTGCGCTCTCCCATCTGAGCTATTGCCCCACACGACGGAAGGCCCCCGCTTTAGCGGCGTGCGCGGCCGGATGCAACGGGCGAAATCGGCGGCTTCAGCTTTTCGCGGCACGCGACCTTGCATAGGCTTGCGTGCCCTTGGTCAGCACCGTGTCGCCCGGTGCCAGCGCCGCGATATCAAGATCGGGCAGTTCGGCAAGTTGCGCATAGAGCGGCGCGAAATCGGTATCGAGCGTCGTGCGCAACAGGCTTTCGAAACTGTCGATGACGAAATAGCCCTGCTGATAGTCATCGATGCGGTAGGGCGTGCGCATGACGCGCAGCAAGTCGAAGCCGATGCGGTTGGGCGAGGCGTCATCGAGCGCGAAGGCGCTTTCGCCGTGGCTCGACGCGATGCCGGCGCCGTAGAGCTTGAGGCCGTCCGCCGAGCGGATCAGCCCGAATTCGACGGTGTACCAGTACAGCCGCGCCAGCTTGTGTAGCGCGCCGAACTTCAGGCTGCGCAGGCCGCCTTCGCCATAGGCCTGCATATAGTCGGCAAACACCGGGTGGCTGAGCAGCGGGACATGGCCGAACACATCATGGAACACGTCGGGGGCTTCGAGATAGTCGAGCTGGTCCATGCGCCGGATGAAGCTGCCCGCCACGAAACGGCGCTGTGACAGGTGGTGGTAGAAGACATCATCGGGCACCAGCCCCGGCACCGCGACGACGCTCCAGCCGGTGAGCTTGGTCAGCCGCTCGCTGAGCGCTTCGAAGTTCGGGATGCCCGGCTGGTCGAGCCCGGCAAGCGTCAACCCCGACAGATACTCGGGCGTCGCGCGGTCGGCGAGCTGCCGCGTCTGGCGCGCGTAGAGCCGGTCCCACACGGCATGGTCGATCGGCGCATAATGGTCCCAGTTCTGCGGCACCGTCCAGTCGGCGGCGGCTTCGGGCGGCGGATCGAGCGGCGGGGTCTGGGCGTCGGCAAGCATGGCGCCAGCATAGCGCATTTCGGCGCCCGCGTACGTGGATTTTGGTGGATTGGCCGGACGAATGTCCGGACTGCTGGATGCCCCGCGAGGATTCGAACCTCGATTAACAGAGTCAGAGTCTGTGGTCTTACCTTTAGACGACAGGGCAGCGCAGGCCGCGGTGGATAGCCACATGGGCTTTTTCTGTCAACGTCTTCCACATGGAATTGCCGCAGTGCAGCGTGCGATTTGCGAAAACCCATCAACCGGTGCTAGTCTGTCGCCAAGTGCTGGCCGGTAAATCCGGGGCAGCAGAGAATGCAAGGCGAAGATCATGCCGTTCGACACTGTCAAAGGGCAGCCGGGGATTGCCCGTGCGCCCGACCCCGATACCCCGCCACGCCCGACAGCGTCGCGTGCCGAGCCGGCGATTCGCGTCGGCGGTGCACAGCGCGGCGGCCGCCGTGCCTATGCGGCGATCGATTTGGGCACCAATAACTGCCGCTTGCTGATCGCGCGCCCCGGCTACGGCGCAGATGCCGCCGGCAATTTCATGGTTGTCGATGCGTTTTCGCGCGTTGTGCGATTGGGCGAGGGGCTGTTGCAGACCGGTGCGCTTTCCGAAGCGGCGATGGACCGTGCGGTGGCGGCATTGCGCATCTGCAGCGACAAATTGCGCCGCCGCGAAGTCTGGCTGACGCGCAATGTCGCCACCGAAGCCTGTAGGCGGGCCAGCAACGGCAGCGAATTCGTCGAGCGCGTGTTTGCCGAAACCGGCATCGCGCTCGATGTCATTTCGCCCGGCGAGGAAGCCCGGCTGGCGGTGCTCGGCTGCCAGTCGCTGATCGATTCGGAAGGCCCGCCGGCACTGGTCTTCGATATCGGCGGCGGCTCGACCGAACTCATTCTTGTCACCCGCGGCGCGCGCGGCGAGGCGGTCATCCAGGGCTGGACGAGCGTGCCCTGGGGCGTCGTGTCGCTGACCGAAACCGAGCCGCACGACCTGTCCGAAAGCCAGCGCCTGCTGGCGTATGAACGCATGCGCGCGCGCGTCAGCGAGCATCTGGTGAACTTTCGCGCCAACGTCGAACGCGTCGCGCCGGGGCCGCTGCAACTGCTTGGCACGTCGGGCACGATCACCACGCTGGCCAGCGTCGACATGGGGCTGGCGGGCTATGACCGGCGGCTGGTTGACGGCTGCATGGTGACAAGTGCGGCGATGCGCGCGATTTCGGCCGATCTGGCGGCGAAGTCACCCGCCGAGCGCGCGCTGCAGCCGTGCATCGGCCATGACCGCGCCGATCTGGTGGTGGCGGGCTGCGCCATTCTCGAGGCCATTCTCGATGCCTGGCCGGCCGAAACAATCCGCGTTGCCGATCGTGGCATCCGCGAAGGTATCCTGCGGACGCTGATCGCCCGCGACGGAGGACGTGGATGAGCAAGCCGCCCAAACAACGCAAGCCCGCCAGCACGCGCGCGCCCAAGCGCACCGGTGGCAAGGCCGTCGCGTCGAAGCTGCTCAGCGGCACCGACAAGGCGGTCGCGGCGCGCAAGGCCAATGCGGCGGCGAAGCTGCTGCGCACCAAGCCCAAGTCGGTCAAGCCGACCAAGGGCGGCGCGACACCGGCGGCCGTGAAGCCGGGCGCAGCGAAGTCGAAGCCCAAGGCGGCCAAGGCGGCACCGGTGGCGCATGTGTCGGCGGCGCAAACCACCGTGCTTGCCGGCAAGACCTTCAATGCGGCGGCCACCGAAGCCGGTGGTGCCGGCGTCAAATCAGGCGGCGGCGCGGGGCGCTCGCTCGGCGGCCATGTCCGCGTGTTGACCGCACGGCGACGCAGCAACTCATCGACACGCTGGCTGGCGCGGCAGTTGAACGACCCCTATGTCCGCGCCGCCAAGGCTGCGGGCTACCGGTCGCGCGCGGCCTATAAGCTGATCGAGCTCGACGAGCAATTCGGGCTGTTCGCCGGTGTCAGCCGTGTCATCGATCTTGGCGCCGCACCCGGTGGCTGGTGCCAGGCAGTGCTCGCGGCGCGGCCAAAGGCGAAGATTGTCGCGATCGATCTGCTCGAAATGGAGCCGCTGCCCGGCGTCACGATTTTCGTGAAGGATATCCTCGACGAAGATTCGCCGGCGCTGCTGCGCGAAGCGCTCGGCGGCAGCGCGCAACTGGTGCTGTCGGACATGGCGGCGAACACCGTCGGCCATAAACCCACCGACCATATCCGCACGATGGCGCTGGTGCAGACTGCGCTCGACTTCGCCGTGCAGATGCTCGGGCCGGGCGGGGCGTTCGTGGCGAAGGTGCTCGCGGGCGGCGCCGACCCTGAACTGGTCAGCGCGCTGAAGCGTCACTTCGTTACCGTGCGCCACGCCAAGCCGCCGGCCAGCCGCAAGGGCTCGTCCGAATGGTATGTCGTGGGGCAGGGGTTCAAGGGTCTCGCGACCGAAAGCAAGGACGATATTGATGGCTAAGGTGGCGTTTCTCGGGCTCGGCGTGATGGGTTATCCGATGGCGGGGCACCTTGCCGCGGCCGGCCATGCGGTGACCGTTTACAACCGCACCGGCACGGTCGCCGAACGCTGGACCGATGAACATCGCGGCACGCGCGCCACGACGCCGGCGGCGGCGGTGGCGGACGCCGACGCGGTGTTTGCCTGTGTCGGTGCCGATAATGATCTGCGCGAAGTGACGCTGGGTGCCGATGGTGCGCTGGCGGCGATGCGTCCGGGCAGCGTTTTTGTCGACCACACCACCGTGTCGGCCGAAATCGCGCGCGAGTTGGCGGTGGCGGGCGAGGCG
>CALDHQ010000265.1 GCA_937894055.1 uncultured Polymorphobacter sp. | reverse complement strand
CGCCACCCATCGAGTTGCCGCCGATGGCAAAGCGCGTCAGGCCCTTCGCCGCCGCGACTTCATTGACGACACGGACATAGCCTGCCGAACTGTAATCGCGCGTCGGGCTGGCGCCGGTGAGGCCGTGGCCGGGCAAGTCGAGGCTGATGATGCGGAAGCTGTCCGACAGCCGCTTGACCCAGGGTTCCCAGGTCTGCAGCGACGCATTCGAGCCGTGGATCAACATCAGCACCGGTGCATCGCGCGGGCCTTCGTCGCGGACATGCACCTGCAGGCCGGGCTCGACGGCCATGAACGTCGATGCCGGCGTCGTGTATTTGGCGCGTAGCGTCGCCGCCGGAATGTCGGGCGTGTAGAAGGCCATCGGCAGCAGCACCAGCGACAGGACGACCAGCCCGGTGACGATGGGCCAGCGCTTGCGCTTGGGGCGGCGGTGGTCGTCAAATCCGTTCAACCCGGATCGGCAGGCCGTCGCGCGGCTTGGGGATCGGGAACATCTGGATGTCGGGCTTGTAGCCGGGCGCCACCACGACGCGATGCTCGGCGAGCAGCGTGTAGAAGAACGCCTTCATCTGCATATAGGCAAAGTGCAGCCCGATGCACATGTGCGCGCCGCCGCCGAACGGCACCCACGCATATTTGTGGCGGCCCTTCGAACGGTTGTGGCTGAAGCGCGACGGGTCCCAGGTTTCGGGGTCTTCCCAATATTCAGCCATGCGGTGGACGTACATCGGGTTGATGCCGACATGCGTGCCGGCGGGGATCTTGTAGCCGCCATATTCGAAGTCGCGCAGCGCGCGGCGCGGCAGCGACGGCACCGGCGGCAGCAGCCGCAGCGATTCCTTGAACGCCCACTCAAGCTGTTCGAGATCGCCGAGGCGGTCGTACGGCAGCTTGTCGCCGGCGGTGGCGCGCACGGCCAGAATTTCGGCGCGGATGCGGTCCTGCCATTCCTGGTTCTGCGCGAGGAACAGCACCGTCGACGACAATGACGAGGTCAGCGTGTCGTGCGCCGCCATCATCAGGAAGTTCATGTGGTCGATGATGGCCTGGTCGTCCATCAGCTCGCCATTGTCATCCTTGGCGTTGCAGAACTGCGTGAAGAAATCGTCGCCCTTGACGCCGCGGCGCTTGGGGATTTCGCGCGCGAAGAACGCGCTCATGAACTTGTGGCCCTTGACGCCGCGGCCCATCGCGGTGCCCGGCAGCGGCACGCGGACGATGCCGATCGACGCCATCACCATGTCGACGAAGGCCTTGTTGATCTGGTCGGCTTCGGGGCCCCAGGCGATGCCGAGGAACGACGTTGCCGCCAGATCGAGCGTCAGCGACTTGATCGCCGGATAGAATTTGAACTCGCCCTTCTGGTCCCAGTCGGCGATGCCGCGCGCGATGCCGTCGTTCAATGCGCCGAGGTAATGCTGCATCGGTTCGGGCTTGAACGCCACCGACAGCGTCTTGCGGTCAGCGCGGTGGTGGTCGAAATCCATTAGCATCAGCCCGCGCGGAAAAACGCGTTCGAGAATGGGGTCCCAGCCAAGCTTCGACGAGAAATTCTTGTCCTTGTCGAACATCACCAGTTCGTTGGCATCGGCGCCGACCAGCGCCACGCTCCAGCCGCCGAAATTGTTGACGCGGTAGACCGGGCCGTACTTTTCGACATTCTCGGTCACACCCTTGAGCGGATCCTTGAGGAACTTGAGCGTGCGCAGCAGCGGGAAGGGGTGCGGCTCGGTGCCCGGAATCGCCGCGAGGTCCTTGAGCTTGGGCTCGTAAAGGTCCTTGGCATTGGGCGTGAAGGCTTTGGGCGGGACGGGGGCGTTCATGGCGCGAAGTCTCCAAAAAATACGGAGCCTAGTTACGTATTACTACCTAATGTTGCAATGCCCCGCGACAGCCGGCCGCAAGCCTGCGGCACTGGCCGGTCAATCGTCCGCACCTGACGGCGCAACACCTTCGGCGCGGCCGCGTTCGCCGTCATCCGAATGGCCGACGGGATCGATGTGGATGAGGATTTCGGCGCCGGGAAATTCTGCCGCAACATTGGCTTCGACGGCATCGACGACATCGTGTGCCGCCAGCACGGTCATCTCGCGCGGCAGCCAGATGTGGAACTGGATGAAGTCGTTGCTACCGCTGCTGCGCGTCCGCAAATCATGGACGCCGTAGACCTGCGGGTGGTTGCTGGCGACGCGCACCAACTGCTCGCGCCGTTCGGGTGGCCATTCGCGGTCCATCAGCATGTCGATGGCATGGCGCGCGGCGCTATACGCACCCCATGCCAGATAGACGGCAATCGCCAGACCGAACGCCGCATCGGCGCCGTGAACGCCGAGCACGACATCGAGGATCAGCGCGACGATGACCGACAGGTTGAGCAGCAAATCCGACTGGTAATGCAACTGGTCGGTGCCGATGGCGATCGAGCCGGTGACGCGCACGACATGGCGCTGATAGGCGACCAGCGCCAGCGTCAGCACCAGTGCCACCACCGACACGCCGATGCCGAGGTCGGCGCGCGTCGGCACATCGGGATTGCCGAATTGCTGGATGGCGCGCCAGGCAATGCCGACCGCAGAGCCCATGATCAGCAGCGTCTGCATCAGCGCGGCAATCGCCTCCGCCTTGCCATGGCCGAAGCGGTGTTCGGCGTCCGCCGGCTGCGCGGCCAAGCCGACGGCGAACAGCGTCACCAGCGATGCCATCAGATCGAGCGTCGTATCGGCGGCCGCACCGAGCATCGACACCGAGCCTGTCGCCCATGCCGCCCAGACTTTCAGCCCGAGCAGCGCCACGGCGACGCTGACCGAGGCGAAGGCGGCGCGGCGGTTGAGCTTGCCCGCCAGCGTCATGCGGCCATCCTCATGGGAACAGCAGGCTGGCTGCCCATCCGCCGTCGCTGCGCATGTAGCGCGTGCGGTCGTGGTGGCGGTAATCGCGCGCTTCCCAGAACTCGATGGCGCTCGGCACGACGCGGAACCCCGACCAGCGCGGCGGACGCGGCACGTCGCCGCCTTCAAAGCGCGTCGATGCCGCCGCAAAGCGTTCGTCGAACGTGGCCCGCGCCGCCATCGGCCGCGACTGGTCCGACGCCCAGGCGCCAAGCTGCGAGTCGCGCGGGCGGGTGGCGAAATAGTCGTCGGCCTCGGCGGTGCTCACCGGCTCGGCGCGGCCTTCGATGCGGACCTGTCGGCCGCGCGACTTCCAGTGGAAATCGAGCCCGACCAGCGGGTTGGCGGCAATGTCGTTGCCCTTGTGGCTGTCGAGGTTGGTGTAGAAAACGAAGCCGCGCTCGTCCCACGCCTTGAGCAGCACGACGCGCACGCTCGGCTGGCCGGTCGGGTTGACGGTGGCAAGCGCCATGGCATTCGCGTCGCTCGGCTCGCTTTCCCATGCGGCGGCCAGCCAGTCGGCGAAAAGGGCGAAGGGATCGTTGCTCATGCAGCCTCTTTAGCGCCCGTAAAGCCTTGCGGCAATTAAACTCCAGCCGTGTTGCAGTGGCCCTTTACACCGGCGCACTGTGACCCCACATGACAATGCTGTTGCAATGGTGCAACACTGGACAATGACCTGCCCCTGTGGTGAGCGGAGAGAATGAGCGATCCTTACGCAATACTTGGTGTGACGCGGAGCGCGAGCCCGGCCGAAATCAAAAAGGCCTATCGCAAGCTTGCGAAGGAAAATCACCCCGACAAGAATGCCGACAATCCCAAGGCGCTTGAAAAGTTCAAGGCGGCATCGTCGGCCTATGCGCTGCTGTCCGACGAAAAGACCCGCGGGCAATATGATCGCGGCGAAATCGACGGCGACGGCCAGCCCAAGGCGCCTGCCGGCTTCGGCGGCGGTAATCCGTTTGGCGGCGGTGGCTTCCAGGGCGGCGGTCGCCCCGGCGCCGGCCCGCAGGGTTTCGACTTCGGCGGCGACGCCGGTGACATTTTCTCCGAACTGTTCGGCGGTCGCGGTCGTGGCGGCGGCGGCAATCCGTTCGGCGGCGGCTTCGAAACCCGCCAGCGCGCGCTGCAAAAGGGCGCCGACGTTGCCTATCGCCTGATGGTGCCGTTCGAGGATGCCGCGACGCTCAAGCCGCAGCGCATCACGCTGCGCAACGGCAAGACGCTCGATCTCAAGCTGCCAGCGGGTTTCACCGCCGAAAAGCCGCTGCGCATGACTGGCCAAGGCGACGAAGGCCCCGGCGGCTCCGGCGCGGCGCTGATCACGCTCGAAGTCGCCAAGCATCGCTTCTTTGTCCGCGACGGCGATGACGTGCTGCTCGACCTGCCGGTGCGGCTGAACGAGGCCGTGCTCGGCGCCAAGCTCAAGGTGCCGACGGTCGACGGTGCGGTCATGCTCGGCGTTCCGGCCGGCTCGACGACCGGCAAGATTTTGCGGCTGCGCGGCAAGGGTTTCAGCCGTGCCGACGGCACGCGCGGCGACCAGCTGGTGACATTGCAGGTCGATCTGCCTGCCGATGACGCGGCGCTCAAGGCGTTCGCCGAAAGCTGGCACGACGATCGCCGCAATCCGCGCGCGGCGCTCGGCGTCGATTAGGCACCAGGCGTGCGGCTGCCGGCCACAGTGCGAGGGGCATTCCGCCGGTTTGTCGCGACGAATTACTGGGCCTGGTCGGTGATGGTGCAGACGCTGTCGGGCACCTGGCGCGACGGCTTCACCAACGCCGGCAACCTTGCCTATCTGTCGCTGGTGACGCTGTTTCCGTTCTTCATCGTGCTCGCCGTGGTGGCAGGTGCGTTCGGGGCGTCGGATGACGGCATGCGCGCGGTGACGCTGTTCCTCGATGCGCTGCCGCATCAGGTCGTCGGTTCGTTGCGTGGCCCGATCGATGAAGTCGTCCGCCACGCGGCAGAGGCGACGGGGCCGCTGCTCGCGGTCAGCGTCGTGCTGATGCTGTGGACGGTGTCGAGCACGATCGAGGCGATCCGCGACATTCTGCATGGCGCCTATCAGGTCGCGTCGGACGAAGCCTTCTGGCGCTACCGGCTCGGGTCGGTGCTGCTGATTTTCGTCGCGGTCGGGGTGATGATGCTGGCGTTCGCGTTCCAGCTGGCGCTGACCAGTGTCGAGGCGATTTTCGCGCAATGGCTCCCCGATGCGTCGGCTGCTTTCAATTTTCTCGGCATCGGCCGGCTGATCCCCGTCGCGGTCATGCTGGCGACGCTCTACGTGACGATCTGGAGCCTGACACCGCTGCGCTACCGCGGCGGCGACAATCTCATCTGGCCGGGTGTCGTGCTGACCATCGGCGTCTGGCTCGGCACGACGATGCTGCTGCCGCCGCTGCTCAGCCACCTGACCGGCTATGACCGCACCTATGGCAGCTTCGCCGGGGTGATCATCGCGCTTTTGTTCTTCTATATCATCGGCATGGGGCTGGTGCTCGGCATCCACCTCAACGCGGCGCTGGCGATTGTGCCGCGTTTGCGCCAGAAGAAGCGTCCAATCGCACCGATTCAGGGAGCCTGACGTGGCAGAACCAAAAAGCGGCATCATGGCGGGCAAGCGCGGCCTCATCATGGGTGTCGCCAACGACCGCTCGCTGGCCTGGGGCATCGCGCAGGCGGTGGCCGCGCAGGGCGGCGAGATTGCCTTCAGCTTTCAGGGCGAGGCACTCGAAAAGCGCGTGCGGCCCTTGGCCGAATCGCTCGGTGCCGATTTCCTCATCGAATGCGACGTCGCCGATCCGGCATCGATGGACGCTGCTTTCGCGACGCTGGCAGCACGCTGGCCGACCATCGACTTCGTCGTCCACGCCATCGGCTTTTCGGACAAGAACGAGCTGCGCGGCCGTTATGTCGACACCAGCATCGAAAATTTCGCGATGACGATGAACATCAGCGTGTTCAGCTTCACCGATGTCGCGCGCCGCGTGCTGCCGCTGATGAAGGCCGGTGGCAGCCTGCTGACGCTGAGCTACTACGGCGCCGAAAAGGTCATCCCGCACTACAACGTCATGGGCGTGGCGAAGGCGGCGCTGGAAGCGTCGGTCAAATATCTGGCGATGGACCTCGGCCCCGAAAACATCCGCGTCAACGCGATTTCGGCCGGCCCGATCAAGACGCTGGCCGCCAGCGGCATCGGCGACTTCCGCTACATCCTGAAATGGAACGAATATAATTCACCGCTGCGCCGCAACGTCACCATCGAGGATGTCGGCGGCGCCGGCGCCTATCTGCTCAGCGACCTCGCCAGCGGCGTCACCGGCGAAATCCATCACGTCGACGCCGGCTATAACGTCATCGGCATGAAGGCCGAAGACGCGCCCGACATGAGCGTCGTGTGACTCCTTCCCCTCTCCCATCTGGGGAGAGGGAGGGGCCCGCGTGCTCTTGCACGTGGGAGGGTGAGGGTGGATTGCACCGACACCTCCTCATGAAGGTGCTCGCATGAGGCGCCCGCCCGGCCCGGATTCGCTCGACCGCAATCGCAATCTCCGCCGGTTTTCCACCGACGCAGAGAAATTGCTCTGGAAGCAACTGCGCAACCGCCACCTCGAAAACGCAAAATTCCGGCGACAGGTCTGGCTGGGCAGCTATATCG